>JBCCUO010000018.1:0-13776 GCA_039196805.1 Planctomycetota bacterium
TTCCGATCGATTCTCAGCCCACCAAACGAATGCGTTCTCGATGTCCTGCTAGGCAGGATCGGTGATGATGACCTTGAAGTCGCTCACTCTTCATCGATGCCGTGACGCTCGCGAAACTGCCGATCAAAGTCCTCGAAATCCTGAACGCGACCTTCCTTCATCGCGGAGATACCTTCCTCGATAGCGAGCCGCTCGCGATCCCGACGGACGAGACTATGCACGTACTGCTCCACGCTGGCAAAGCCCGCGGCCACGGATTGTTGTTCAGTTTCCTCGGGAATCGAAATATTCATCGATGATCTCCTTGAGACACGTATTGTATTTGAGGCTTACCTGGAGCGTCAAAGTCTCTCCGATACTGACCGACCGTCTTCACGGACCGAAACGCGATCACTTATTGCTCGGGACACGAACAAAGATGTGCTACCGGCACTCGCTTCGCAGGCAAGAGAAGGAGCAATTGGCCGTTGATTCTACGCACAGACGGCGTCAGCATCGTCGTAGAAGAAGCTCTCGTAGCTTGGCGTAGTTGCTGCAAGCCGCCAAATTGCGGTGTCATTCACTGCCAGCTTTTCGCCAGTCAAAGCAGAAATCGACTCACACATTTCACCAGCAGATTCATAGCGAGTACAGGCTGCAATCTGAACCAGGTAACGATCGGGCTTTACAACATCCATCCCAAGATTCTTGGCGAGGTGCAGACTGGTAACCGGACCGATGAAGTCGAAAATCGATAGGAAGTCACCACCTTCATCAGCGACGCGTTGCTTCACCTCGTCAAACTCTAGGCGTACAACCCGTCCAGCCACCGAGACCATAGCCCTTAACTTGCGTTCATGTTGAACCACTGACGACAGAACACCAAGCAGCGACATTCGGACTCCACGATCGATCCCGCATCGCACCATCCCAGAAACGCATGGGTGATGTTTTCGAAGCGACTTCGCACAACCGACCCACGCATTCCAGCGTACAAAATCACCCACTTAAACTTACTCTGTAAATCGTTCTCCTTAATCGACGGGGTGCTCGACTAACACAAACGGCACTTCGACGACAATCGGTGTCAGGCAACAGCCGTGTCCGACGGGATCGATGTTGGGGATGGCTTCGCTCACGGCTGATCCTCCACCTTCGAGGGAGTAGGCGCGCTTGCCGTTTTAACGAGCGAGAGACCGCGAAGGATGAATCCTTCGCTGGTTGCCTTGAGCAGAAGCGAAGCAGCAGGCGACAGGAACTGGAGCCGATCAGCAAGTGCATGAGAAAGCCCGGAAACACCAGGCCTTGTGCAACTTGACGTCGCTCTTTGCAATCTCTTGCTAGGCGCGTCAATGGGCGATGAGGGACTCGAACCCCCGACATCCTCGGTGTAAACGAGGCGCTCTAGCCAACTGAGCTAATCGCCCTGGTGTCCATGAAGAAGTGGCCAACCCGACAATGCAGGTTCGCTTGATCGGACATTGGACTCACTCGCCGATCGGTTGTGCCAGCCAGTGCGTGACGGCTGGAAGATGTTCTTGGAACGCTGACTCGGGTCTCCGGTTTTGGGGAGCCGGGACTAGCGGCTCAGCATGCGGTTGCGGCGGCTGCGGCGCTCGGCTCGCAAACGGGCGCGACGCTTGGTTTCACTGGGCTTTTCGTAGTATTCGCGGCGTCGCATCTCTTTCTTGATCCCGCTTCGCTCGACCAATTTGCGGAACCGTCGGACTGCCTCTTGAATCGTTTCTCGATCACGAACAACTAACTTGACCATCTTTTCTCCGTGAAACCCTTTTTCGACAACATCCGAAACTACCTCCCCAGGACCGAGGACGAACATCCACCCGGCGACGTTGCTGCGAGTGGGAAGCCCGGGAGTTTAGCGGCCGAGCTGCCCGGCTGGCAATGGTCGTTTGGGCCGATTTCTCGCCTTTCCGCCAATGGAACCTGGCGAATCGGTGCCCCAGGTCGTCGCAGCAGCTTCCGGTGCACTTCACGTGATCAGGTGGACCGGTACGACCGGCAAAGCTTGCCTGGATTGGCCCACAGGACTAACCGGCGCGCCGATCCGGATTCGCCCCGGTTTGAGCCGATGCAGCCAGCTAGCAGTGAACCCGCAAGTCCTGCTGCTGTCTCCCGTCCGCCGACCCAAGATTGTCATGTCGCCAGTTCCCACGTCTATCGTCGAATCGGATGCCCCCGGCCAATTGCTGAGCGAACTGGAACAGCGACAGGATGAGGTGCTTCAGCAACTGGACGAACTGGAAGATCAAATCAATTCGGTGCTGAAAGGCCTGGGCGTCACCGTCGAAGAAGACGAGGTTGCCTGAGCAGCAAAACGTATCCGTAGACATGGAAAATGGTACGGATCGCGATCTAAAAGCTGCCACCGAATCGCGGACGCACGATGCCCTGGATCTGGTCTCGCTGAATCGGCCCCCAGTCTCGACTATCTACCGAGATCGGATAATTGTCGCCGGCCACGAAGTACTGGTCGTCTCGTAGTCGCATAGGGTAAGCGGCCAACGGATCATGTGGACGTAACCGATATTCCACGGGCCGCTGAATACGCGCGAACGTGATACGCGACCCTTCGCCGTCAAGGCGAATGGCCAGCGGCGTTTCGGCGGTAACGAGCTTCGCAATTGGATCCTGCGTTGCATCTGGATCGGCCATGAACTCCGGCGGGTCATCCTGCGGCGTGGATTCGTACGTCAAGATCCGACGATTGATCTGGTATTCGTCTGCCGCAAGCCGGCCACGTTCTTCGTAGCCATAAACGCCCCGAGGCGTCCAAATGAGGCACCCGATCTCGAATGCTTGGCGCGTGTGACTTCCGTCAGGGAATCCGACTTCCAGGTCCAAGGCGAAATCGCTGACCGGGTGCATCTTTCGCGCAAGATCGCCGTTGGTGGGGTAGTCGTCCATCACCGCTGAAGGCGAGCCGGGACGATAAACCGATTCGTGCTGATAGACCCACCACGCGATTCCCTCAGCATCGCGCGTTCGCTTCCAACGCTGATCAAACCCGAAATGGACCGGAACGAGCGGTCGCTTCACGCCAGACCATTCCTGATCGGGTGAACGGCCATTGATGGTCAACCATCCGTCGCGATCTTCCACCACATCTCCAGGGCCGGCCAATACCCGTTTGACATGCAATTTCCCTTGGTGACGAACGGCAACGACTTCGCCTGGTTCGATCTTGATCTTTCCCAGCGGGTGAATGACGACACGATCTCCGCCGCGAGCCTTATAGATGGGAGATGACTCGGATCGTCGGCCACAGTTCCAGCAGGTCGCGAAACCTGTCCCCGAGTCGCTGGCGACCATCGTCGTGGCGAAGCAGTGATGGCATGTCAGCACCTTGGCGGGGCCGATCAGGGTGGGTGCCATTGACTGCCCCTGAACCCGGTACTCGTCCGGCGGGCGGTTGCAGCCAACCAAGAGGACCGAGGCCAACAGTATCCCTGCGGTCCACCGCCCGGTGTAGCCTTCGCTTTCGCCTGACGCCAACGCAGTTTGACGGCTATACTCGGCCCGCGACCCCTTGAATCGGGTGTGATGCCGGCGCACTTTCGGCCCCCGAAATGAGTGGCCTTTCCACCATTTGATGACCGCGTAGGTGACTGTGAGCACTGTGAACCAACCCGCCGAGCCTGGTCTTGCCGACGTGCAGGACGCCACTCCTTCGGATCGACCGATCGCGACCCGTGGGCGGATGGGCAAGGCGACGGGCTTCAGCGTGATCGCGACGGGATCGTATGTTCCAGATCGAGTGGTGACCAACGAAGATCTCGCTGAGCTTGGTTGTGACAGTGAGTGGATTGTACGCCGAACAGGGATTAAACAGCGACGTCACGCGGAGCCGGATCAAGCCACCAGCGACCTTTGCTACGAAGCTGCGGTACGGTGCATGGAAGATGCTGGAATCACAGCCGACGACTTGGACCTGATCATTGTTGCCACGATCACTCCGGATCACCCCACTCCATCGACGGCCTGTCACCTGCAGCGTCGCTTGAAAGCGACCGCGCCCGCCATGGACGTCAACGCGGCCTGTGCAGGGTTCATGTATGCGATGCTGACCGCCGCACAGTTCATCAAGGCGGGAAACAACCGCTGCGTGCTGGTCGTTGGCGCCGACCTGATGAGTCGCACGGTGGACCCTGGGGACGTCAAGACGTACCCGCTATTTGGTGACGCGGCCGGAGCCGTGTTGCTGGTCCCCGAGCAATCGGAGTCACCCGAATCGATCCGAGAAGACGCCTCGACGGCCGATTTACGAGAGGCCGTTCTAGAAGACGTCGATGCTCATGATCGTCGTCGGCCCGGAGTGTTGTCGTATCAAATCGGTAGCGAAGGGTGCGGAGGAGAGCTTCTGTGCATTCCCGCCGGCGGAACACGAACACCGCTGACGCCACAAGCTCACCAGGCCGGTCATCACTTTTTGACGATGGACGGTCGAAGCGTCTTCAAGTGGGCGGTGCGAGTGTTTGACGAAAGCGCCAAAGACGTGCTCCAAGACGCGGGCGTGACGGCTGATCAACTGGACTTAATCGTCATGCACCAAGCCAATCAGCGCATCATCGACTCCGCTGTATCCGACCTGCACGTTTCGCCCGAGCGCGTGTTCGTCAATTTGGATGGCTACGGGAACACATCGGGTGCCAGCATCCCGCTGGCACTGGACGAAGCGGTCCGAGCCGGCAAGATCAGGCGGGGCGACTTGGTCTTGCTGTGTGGCTTTGGAGCCGGATTGTCGTGGGGCACCGCGTTGATGCGTTGGTAGCCTCGCTGCCCAACCCTTCCCGCCACCGGCTTCACCGCCCTGGTTCGGGCAACTACGATCTGCGGGCATGGAAAAGACAAATGTAGCTATCGTCGGGCTGGGGACGGTCGGTTCGGGTGTTGCCAGTATCTTGCTGGATCATGGTGACCGAACGGCGCGGCACGCCGGACGCACGCTGTGGCTCAAGCGTGTCGTCGTTCGCGATCTATCCAAGCCTAGGCAGGTTGAACTGCCTGATGATCTGTTGACCGATTCGATTGAAGCGGTCATCAACGATCCCGAGATCACTGTTGTCGCGCAGTTGATCGGTGGCTTGGAGCCGGCTCGTTCGATCATGCTGCGGCTGATGGAATCGGGTAAAGACATTGTCACCGCGAACAAGGCCTTGCTGGCTGAACACGGCGAAGAACTGTTCACGCGCGCCCGCCAGCTGGGTCGCAGCATTGCGTTTGAAGCTGCGGTGGCGGGCGGAATTCCAATCATTGCGAACATCAGTCAATGCTTGTCGGCCAATGACATCCAATCCTTGGAAGGCATTCTCAATGGGACCAGCAACTTCATCGTCTCGCAGATGGACGAGAAGGGTGCCTCTTACGAAGACGTCGTTCGCCAAGCTCAAGAGCTGGGTTACGCCGAAGCCGATCCGACCATGGACGTCGACGGGACGGACGCGGCCCAGAAGCTGGCTATCTTGTCTCACTTGGCATTTGGAGCCAGCGCCAAATGGCGTGATATTCCCTGCGTCGGCATCGACAACCTGGAACCAGCCGATCTGCGGTTCGCCGGACAATTGGGCTACCGCATCAAGCTGCTAGCGGTCGCCGAATTGGCGGGCGGCGAGTTGGAATTGTCGGTCGCGCCGACGTTGGTGCGAATCGGAACGCCGCTTGCGGAAGTGCGCGACGCGTTCAATGCCATTCGTGTGGTGGGCGACGCGGTGGGCCCGGTCTTCTTTCACGGTTTAGGAGCGGGAAAGATGCCGACCGCCTCGGCGGTGGCTGCTGATCTGATCGACACGGCGGTCGGACGCACGAAACTGACTTTCCAGACGCTGGCGTACTTCACCGAGGACCATCCTCCGCGGGTGACGCAGCGCGATGCCGATACGCTGGCTGGACGCTACTACCTGCGTCTGAGCGTGGCGAACCATCCCGGAACGTTGGCGGCGATTGCCTCGGCGCTTGCCGATCACCAGATTTCAATCTCATCGGTCATCCAGCATGAAAACCAGAGTCGCCGCCGAACCGACTCAACCGTCAACGACGATACGACCGTCCCGCTTGTGATCATGACTCATCATGCCACCGAGGGAGCCGCCCGGCAGGCGACGGTCCAGATCGAGTCGTTGGAGGTCGTGGAGGGTCCGGTTGTAAGGCTAAGAGTGAAGGAATGACGGTTGGACGGGGCGGTGTTCCCGCTTTCGAAGCCGTTCGTGCCGGGGATGCCCGCCCCGAGCCCGCCTGGAGGCTACGTTCCCATAGGTGAATCTGCGTCAACTGCGGATCACCAGAACCATCTGGCGTGCACGGTGGGGTCGGCAATTCGTTTGCCGCAGACTTGTTGTTGCAGCCGATTCAAACGGAACACTGCCCCAGGTCGGCCAGCCGCATGATTCACGTCCAGCAACTTACGAAGGTCTACGAAGACCTCCAGCGTGGACGTTTGGGGGCCGTCGATCGGGTCTCTTTCACGGTTCGGCCTGGCGAAATCTTTGGACTGCTGGGTCCCAATGGCGCCGGCAAAACGACCGTGCTGCGAATCCTGAGCACGGTGCTGAGCCCAACGAGCGGCATTGCCACCGTCGCCGGCTTCGACGTCGAGCACGATGCGGCCGAAGTGCGTCGCAACATCGGCTTTGTTAGCAACAACACCGCCATCTATGACCGCATGACGGCTTGGGAGATGGTGGAGTACTTTGGTCGACTTCATGGCATGTCACCTGACACCCTGACGGATCGCCTGGAAAAGTTGTTCGACCAGCTGCGGATGAACGACTTCCGCGACGTTCCTGGCGGCAAGATGTCGACCGGCATGAAGCAAAAGGTCTCGATCGCCAGGGCCATGGTGCACGACCCTCCGGTGCTTGTCTTTGATGAAGCCACTCTGGGGTTGGATGTACTGGTCGCCCGAAACCTGCTGTCCGTCATCCGCTCCCTTCGGGAGGCGGGCAAGTGCCTGATCTTCTCGACGCACATCATGAGCGAGGTGGAGCGTCTTTGTGATCGGATCGCGATCATGTATCGCGGGCAAATCCTGGACAGTGGAACGCTGGAAGAACTGAGCGAACGACACAAAGAGGATGACTTTGAAGAGCTGTTTTTTGGCTTGCTGAGTCGTCATGAATCCGACGAGGATCTGGTTGCACCCAGCAAAACCGAAGAGCAGCGCGGTGAAAAGGAGCAGCACGGTGAGGCCCTCGCTGCGGAAGGAGCCGCAGGATGAGCAAACGATCCGAGGACCTCAGACGACAAGCTCGATCGGCCGGCCGGCCCAGGCTATCGGCCATCTGGTTGATCTATGCACGTGAGATGCGCGACCAACTCCGCGATCGACGGACCTTGTTCACGATCGCCGTCCTGCCGATCCTGCTGTATCCGCTGGTCGGGACGCTGCTGCTGCAGGTTGCCCAGTTCACTCGCCAACACCCCACATCGGTGTGCATCGTCGGAAGCGATCACTTGGAAGGCGCGCCGACGTTGCTGGAGGATTCGGAATCGTTTTCGCCGGACGTGACGGATCAGGGCGAGCGGTTGGAGTTGATCACCTACCAGTGGCAAGAGATCAGCCAGGTCCAAGACGTCGAAACAAGGGCCTCAAGCTGGGTCACCGAGGGGACCTTCGATGTGGTCTTGGTCGTCCCGCCAACGTTTTCGGAGTCCAACACTGCCGAAGACAAAGCGGCGGCGTTGAAGATGTATTTCAACGTCGCGTCCGACCAATCGATGGTCGCCCGCGAGCGTCTGACCAGCATCCTGAACACCTGGCGAGGACGCTGGGTCCGCGAGCGATTGGAGTCGCAAGGCATCCAATTGGGCGTGCTGGATCCGTTCACGATCGACACCGTCGACTTGGCGCCTGAAAGCACAAGAGAAGCAGCCTTCTGGAGCAAGTTGCTGCCCTTCATCATGCTGGTTTGGGCCATGACCGGTGCTTTCTATCCCGCCATTGACTTGGTCGCGGGTGAGAAGGAACGCGGGACGCTTGAAACACTGTTATGCAGCCCCGCACTGAGAGGTGAAATCGTATGGGGCAAATTGGGTGCCGTCATGACGTTCAGCATGATGACCGCTGTATTGAATGCCGGCAGCATGCTGGTGACCAGTTCGTTTGTCTTCGG
This sequence comes from Planctomycetota bacterium, assembly GCA_039196805.1. Classification (GTDB taxonomy): domain Bacteria; phylum Planctomycetota; class Planctomycetia; order Pirellulales; family Pirellulaceae; genus JBCCUO01. The sequence continues at coordinate 8,109 of JBCCUO010000018.1, forward strand.
GCAAGTGGGACTTGGCCCCTCAGGTGCAATGGGTGCACCACCGATCATCCCGATGCTCTGGCTGTTCGTGGCCCTGATTCCACTGTCGGCCCTGTTCAGCGCCTTGGCGCTGGCGGTGGCCGCGATGGCTCGCAGCAGCAAAGAGGGACAGTATTACTTGATGCCGTTGATGATGGTCACGCTGCCCTTGGTTCTGCTTCCGATGCTGCCGGGCACCACGTTGTCGGCGGGAACCAGCTTGATTCCGGTTACGGGGATGTTCCTTTTGGTTCGTGCCCTGGTGGAAGGCCAATACGTGCTGGCACTGTGGCACTTACCCGTCGTGGCTTTCGTCACGTTGACCTGCCTGTGGCTGGCCGCACGTTGGGCTCGAAAGCAGTTCGAGGACGAATCCGTGCTGTTCGGCGGTGGGGACAAATGGGAACTCGGCATGTGGGTCCGTCACCTCTGGCGTGATCGTCAAACGGCCGCGACGCCATCGCAAGCGTTCGCTTGCGGGGCGGTGATCCTGGTCGCGCTCTTCTTTGGCAAGTTGGCAGTGACCAGCGTTCCCGACGACTTTGGCAAGATCGCACAGCTGATCCTCTTGCCGCAAATTGGTCTGATTCTGGCGCCGACGTTGCTGATGGCGACGATGATGACCAACTCGCTGAGGAAGAGTCTACGGATTCGAATGCCGCTGTGGACCACGATGCCGCTGGCCGTGCTGCTGGGCGTGACGCTGCATCCGTGCTACGTCCAACTGGCCGAGTGGATCACCTACACCTATCCGGTCAGCGAGCAAGCGATGGCCGCGATGAAGCCGTTCAACGAACATATCACGTCGGCCCCATGGTTGACGGTCGTCTTCCTGATGGCCGTGGTGCCCGCCATCTGCGAAGAGCTGGCGTTCCGTGGATTCATTTTTGGCGGATTGGTACGCGAAAAGGGACGGCTGCGTGCTGTCCTGGTCTCCGCTGTCATCTTTGGTATCTCCCACGGCGTCCTTCAGCAATCGATTGCCGCAACGGTGATGGGACTATTGCTGGGATGGATCACGCTGAAGACGGGCAGCGTCCTGCCTACGATTCTGCTGCACTTTACCAACAACGCCTTATCGGTCTCGATGGGGCGAATTGCCGAGAGTAGTTGGGAAGGATCCAAGCTGTTCTTGAAGGTCACGCCCGATGGCGTCGAGTATCAGCCAATGTGGATCTTGGTCAGCATCGCCATCGCGGGTACTTGTTTGCTGTACTTCGGAACGCTGAGACACGCCGACGAAGACGAAGAGGCAGACCGGATGCTGGCCGACGTTGAAGTCACCGACCCGGCAGCCCACCTTGCGGCTGCGACCTAGGAACGCAGCGACGATGTCGACAGCTCACTCCGTGAGCCCGAGCCGCACTCGCATCGCGCAGCAAATCAGCCGCCGTTGGCCATCCGCCTTTGAGCGTGGCCTTCGGAGACGGCCCGCGACTTTGCAACGTGGAGCGGTCGGCGACCCTCGTTCCCGATCGGACGGCGCACGCCGTCGAGATCAACCGTCTACTCCGGCCGGACAAACTTGTAAATGCACTCGCCCTTGGCGCTGGCGTTCATGAAGTAAATCTCCCCGGCGTCGTCTTCGCCGAATGACAGCACCGGGATCCCACCGCTGACGATCTCTTCATTGCGAGCCACCTGTTCACCGGAATCGTCCATCGTTAACGCCCAAACCTTGCCGCTAACGTAGTCCGCGTACAGATAGCGGCCGTATAGCTCGGGAAGTCGCTGGCTGCGACAGACGCGGCCGCCCGTGATCGACTTTCCGATCTGGTGGTCGTACGCCCAAACGGGCTCAACCGGACTGGCGGGTGTTTCAGCGGACTGATTGCCGAACGCGGACGAACCCTCGCGAACACTCCAGCCATAGTTGCCACCACGCCGAATCAAGTTAACCTCCTCGATCAACTCCTGCCCCACGTCACCTGCCCATAGCTTTCCAGTGGTGCGATCGAACCCGAGTCGCCAAATGTTTCGGACTCCGTAAGCGAAGATCTCACCGCGGTACCCCTTGGCGGCATCCTCGGGTGAAGCAAACGGATTGTCTGCGGGAACTTGATAGGGCTGCGTTGAGCTGGACTGGCTAACATCGATCCTCAAGATCGACCCCAACAGCGTGGTCAAATCTTGTCCGGCAGAATACGGATCGTTTCGATCTCCTCCGTCACCCATTCCGATGTAGAGGTAACCGTCAGGGCCAAACTCGATCGACCCACCGTTGTGGTTCTTGAACGGCTGCTCGATACGAAGAATCTCCAACTCGGAATCTGGATCGGCGGTGTTTGCATCGTCACTCGAAACGGTGAACCGGGACAGGACGGATGCGTTGCTATTGACGTCTGAATAGTAGACGTAGCAATGACCGTTCGACGCGTAGTCGGGATCAAACGCCAGTCCCAACAGACCCTGTTCGTTGTTCCCGCGACCGAACCACTTGCACACTTTGTCGGAGATGTCCAAGAACACTTCCGAATCGGTCACGTCGGGACGGTTTTCAAAGACGTAGATGATGCCCTTCTGGGCGACGGCAAAGAGTCGATTGGTGCCGTCACGACTGGACGTCAACTCCATGAATCGGAGAGCTCGGATGTTTCCGGCATCATCAATTGGCTCCCAATCCGCCCACTGTAGTTTTGGAAAGGCAAGCGCGGTGGTCAGATCAAGCTTGCCATCGATCGGTTGCCTCAATCCCTTCGCTTGACCGGAAGCGACAGCCGATGCGGAGGGCAATTGTCGCACCTTGATGTTGCGGAAACTCACTTCCGAACCGTGGTCTTGCAGCGCGATGTACCCCGTCTCCGCTTTCCCAAACTGAGGGAACTTGGCAAACTTGGAACTTGCAACCTTGCGGTTCCATTCGTCGTTGCCTTTGCGGAACCGGTAGTAGTTCAGTCCATTCAAACAGACTTCGCTCTGCGCCTTAGAGACTCGCAGGTAGAGTTGATTCCATTGGCCAACCGGTCGCTCGGAATCGACTGGCTTGGCGTTTTGGTCGGCCCATTTCGGCGGCCTTGGTTGAAACAGTTGGTAGAGCCAACCCGATTTCTGGGCGTTTTCACGTCCGGTGCTGTCATAGAGCTGAATCTCGGGACCCGAGTGCCATGACGGCTCGTCTGATTCGACGACGTGAAACATGACTCCGCTGTTGGCGCCCGGAGTCAATCGGTACTCCAGCTGCAGTTCAAACTCGTCGTACTTCTGCTGCGTGACCAGGTCCCCGGCTCCCTTGCTGCTGGTCAGGACACCCTCTTTGACCGTCCACCCATCGCTGACACCCGTGCCGTTGTAGTTTCGCCACTGTGATAGGTCGTCACCGTCCAATAGCGTTTCCCATCCGCTGATCTCTTCCGATCGTGTCAGCCCAGACGGCTTTTCGGCGGCTGCTACAGAGGACGGCTTGCCGACGTCAGCGGCGCCCGCCAGACCAACGCCCAGGGGCAACGTAGCGGCGGCCATCAAGGATCTGCGAAGGACCTTGGAGAGTGCAATTCGAATCGTGGACATGAGGCGTGGAGCGGGGTTTATCAGGAAGAGATCTAGGACAGCAGTGCCCAGGATAGCAGGACCGCGAACGCGAGCGAAGAAAAACGGCAAGCGGCGTTTGAGCAGTCGCTTCAAGACGCCAATGACGCATTACGCGGCCCCGCATTCCACCCAGACTGCCATACTTCACACACTGCAGGGATATCCGTTGTGGCAGTCCGGTGATTTTGGGTAAGTTCCCAGCGGTCGACTAGTTCACACACCACGAGCGCTTCAAGGAAGGAGCCACCGTGTCCGCAGAGCCCGTTTCCTGCTCCGGTCCGCCATCGCTGGCAACGCCGATTGATCGCTTGCGGCTACTGAAACAGACGGTCGTCTCGGAAGCGGCGGCGGTCCGCACGGCAGCCAATCGGTTAGACGGTCGCGCGGTTCAGGCGGCCGAAATGACGGCCAAGTGTCGGGGCTGCGTGATGGTAACCGGCGTGGGAAAAGCTGGTTTGGTCGGCCAAAAGCTGGTTGCCACACTGGCCAGCACCGGTTCGCCAGCTCATTTCCTGCACCCCGCGGAGGCCGTCCACGGCGACCTGGGTCGCGTTCGCCAAGACGACGTTGTGTGGGCCATCTCCAATTCGGGCAAGAGCGAAGAAGTCGTGCGGATCGCGCCTCTGCTGCGCGAACGGTCCCGCGGCCTAATCGCTTTCACCGCCGATGAATCGAACCCGCTGGCAGAGGCGGCCAACTGCGTCGTGCCGATTGGCAAACATATCGAGGCCTGTCCCAACGGGCTGGCGCCTACCAGTAGCACGGCGGTGATGATGGCGGTCGGTGACGGCGTCGCGATGCTTGCCAGCCAACTACGCGGCTTCAACGCTCAAGACTTTGCCCGCTTTCACCCGGGCGGGGCGTTGGGTCAAAAACTGGCTCAAGTCGACCAGATGATGCGTCCCCTCTCGGCCTGTCGTTTCGCCACCGCAAACCACTCGATCCGACAAGCAATGGTACAGGCCAGCCACGATGGCCGACGCAGCGGCGCCGTGATGCTGCTGGACGATGAGCGACGACTTGCGGGGATCTTTACCGACAGCGACCTAGCGCGATTGTTGGAAGCAAGGTGTGATGACGCTTTGGATCAGCCGATCAGCGATCGCATGACCAAGATTCCCGCCAAGATCACAACGGGGGCCCTGCTATCTGACGCCATCGCGTTGATGTCCTCGCGTCGCATCAGCGAGCTACCGGTCGTCGATGCCGACAACCGCCCCCTTGGCATGCTGGACATCACCGACTTGGTCTCCCTGGTTGAATCGAACGCCGGTTCAATCCCCCCAACCGAGCGACCAGTTCGATTCGGTGCGTCCACTGGGCGGCGGACACCGTCGCACCGAAATGGGATCGTCCCGATGCACCCGAGCATGCACGAATCGGGGCCCGCGACGTGACAACTGACCGCGAAGTGGCCTCGAAGATTCGCTGCATTCTCACCGACGTCGATGGCGTGTTGACCGATGGACGCATTGTCTACGACAACTCCCTGATCGAATCCAAACGTTTTCACGTCCACGATGGCGTGGGGATCAAAGCCTGGATGAGTAGCGGATTCGGATTCGGCATCCTGACGGCTCGAAACAGCCGTCTGGTGGAACATCGAGCCGACGAGTTGGGCGTGACGTCACTACGTCAGGGGTTTGAACAGAAACTGCCAGCTGCCGAAGAGATGCTGGCGGAGCTGGGATACGGGTGGGACGAACTCTGCTACATCGGCGACGACTTGCCGGATCTGCCCGTGATGCGGAAAGCCACCTTGGCGGTCGCGCCGGCGGATGCCTCGCGAGATGCAATGGAGACGGCTGACTGGGTGTTGAACAGCAACGGCGGCGGCGGAGCGCTGCGCGAGCTGACAGAGCGTCTCCTTCGCGCCAAGTCGCGATGGGAGGAGCACGTGCCTGTCTAAATCGGCGCTGGCGTCGGTTTGGCCTGCGACGGATTCATCATGCTGCGACGTGCCACCCAATACGTGACGGCGTTAACGGTGCTGATGGTCTGCGCGCTGGGCTACCACTTCACGTTCGCTAGTTGGCTCACACCACGAGAAGCGTCGTTCGTCGCACCGGCTCCGCCCACCATCTTTGATGACAACGAAACACTTGCCGACGTTTTTGAAGAA
>JBCCUO010000019.1:0-13675 GCA_039196805.1 Planctomycetota bacterium
AGTGGTTGTCACAGCCTGCATGCGTAAGCTGCTGGTCATCCTCAACACGATGGTCAAGGAAAATCAACCATGGCAAGATCCGAAAATCGCTTGAAAAACAACACAGCCGCTCCCCGGCCCCTCTGGCGTCCGACCTTCGCGCAAGCGGGAGGATGATATCCAAAAGCGCAACTTCAAAGAGCTTGAGCGAGTGTAACAGGCCCTTCGCTGGCGATTCTGGCTGAGAACATGGCGAAACTTACCTTCAGCAACTCAATCAACCATCCGTCACGCGTCGGGTCGTGATCGGTCAGCACAGCTGCTTCGGCGTGTGATTGATCATGAAATAGCGATGCCCCGCTAGTTTCCGTCGCCTCCGTCGCGAGTAACCATCGCTTCTCGTAATTCTCGATCGGCCGAATCCGACAGGAACTGCACGGCTGCGTCGCACATCAGAATGTGCCCACCACCTGGATGACCACCTCCCTGGCTTGGCTGGCGGTTGACGAATACGGATAGCGTTGTGTCCGCGGGACTCATCCAATTGACCGCGTCTTGCGGATTCCCCTCGACCACCAACAACGTGTTCGACGTCCCATCGCTGATGTCCCGAAATCGCACCGAATTGGATCCCATCATTACGCCGGAGGAATCGACCACGGCAAGGTAGGTCGTCATGCCCGGGTTCATGGGGACGGACGGACACGTGTATTCCGGAATGACCGTTTGTGACAACTGATAGTGCACCGGATCGTTCCATGGCTTGCTCAAATCGATCTGGCTATAAAGCGTCTGCTGACCCATGTAGGGCAGCAACAGCGTTCGCCAGCTATGCAGAGGTTGCCCCGTCTCGTCCACGGTGTAGGCCGGTGGTAGCGAACCGTACGCCGCGTGGTAGTTGTGAAAGGCGAGTCCGATTTGCTTTAAGTTGTTACTGCACGCCATACGCCGGGCCGCTTCGCGAGCGGATTGGACTGCGGGAAGCAATAGCCCGAGTAAGATCCCACCACAGCCACACAGCAATGGAACGGCAACGACGAAGCCTACGATCCAGTAAACCAAGCTGGATGACTGAGACGTCGGTGCCGTACCAGGTGGTACGTAGCCGCCAGGATTCTGTTGTGGATCAGTGAACGGGTTCTGTGTCGACATGCGTGGGCCCTCCGCCAAGTGGGAATCAGCCAACGTTATAGCGACTCGGGCGGATAGACGTCGCGCCAACCCAAACAATCTCGACAGCCCACTTGAAACCGACGACAGACGCTGGGCCGGTACTCGTGATGGCGACACTGCTTGGTGTCTTGGTCCAGCCAAACGCAAGGCAGATCCATCTCACCTTTCGGTCGTTGGTAGGATGCCTGGTACTGGATCAACTGCTGCTTCAAGTCTTCCGGCACGCTCTGCCAGTAGCCATGGTCCGGATGATTGGGGTCGCCTGTGATGTACTCTGGATAACCCATGTGCATGCAGCAAGCACAGCATCCGGAACAGTCCTTCGGCTTCTCATTGTCAAGCAGCATTTCCGGCGTGCTCCGGATAGAGAGATGTCCCGCCTTCCCGCGATTGAGCAAGAGTTTAGCGGGTCACGGTCCAGGACGCACGCAAGGTGTTGACCACCCTCCCGAAGCGGAAGCCGTGCAGGCATTCGGCACGTCATGGTCTTTCGCTGCGACGACGATGCCCGAAGCTATCTGCTAGTTCCGCTACATCAAACACACTCTCGAAGTGGAGACCGCGTAGTCTTTCGGCACGCGACGCTCGCCACATGCCGAAACGCTCCGCGAGTTTCACTCCGCCGTGACTACCCGACCGCTTCTTCGCTCATGTCGGCCTCGACGACGGCCTGGGCGAAACCTTCGTAGGCGCCGCCGAACTGCTTGGCCATCGTGTCTGGGAAGACGTGGAAGTCGCCCGACTCCAAGCCACTCACGATTGCCTCGCTCACCATCGAAGGCGGTTCTGCGATCTCGTCGAGCCCCGCATCAGTCGCCATGTCGGTCGCGATCGGGCCGGGATGAACGCTCACCACAGCGGTCCCCTGCTCCGCCAATCGTTCTCGCAGGCCCTGTGTGATCGAGTACGAAGCGGCCTTGGAAGCAGCATAGGTTTCGAAGCCCCCAAATGTCCGAAGGGACGCAACCGAGTTGAGCTGCACCAACGCACCGCCTCCGTTGGCCGCCAGTACCGGTGCAAAGGCCTGTGCCACTCGAAGCAAGCCATACACATTCGTGTCCATTTCGAACTGAAACGCGTCGAACGCGTCACGCGTCAGCAGGTCGGCCGGCTTGAGAACGCCGCCATTGTTGACCACAACGTCAACGTCGCTCGCTTGCTTGGCCGCAGCCTCGATGGAGTCGGAATCCTGAAGATCAAGGCGGACGGGGACCACACGATCCCCATATCGGTCGACCAAGCCCTGGGCCGAATCGGGTCGCCTCACGGCGGCGTAAACCTTGGCGGCGCCGTGAGCCAACACGGACTCGACGATCGCCTTGCCGATTCCACGATTGGCACCGGTGACCAAGACCACTTTGTTTTCAATTTTCGTTGCCATCGGAACGTTCCCTTTGGAAGCGAGGGTGGTGATTGAATTGACAAAGGGGATTACCGGAGCTGATTGAAGACCTTTCAGCTGACGAATCAAAAAAATGCGATCAGGACTCAGGCAACGCAGACGGCGGGGCAAACAGCATAGCCGGCGCATGATTCATGCACGCTGTGACCTGTCGCAGACTGGGTGACGTTCCAGTCCGGCTCAACAATCCGATCGTCCGGCCGGTTCGTGACTCGAGCATGCAACAGTTGGTTTCGAATGAAGTCGACTTGCCCCGACGCCTCTTCCGCAATCTCGCTGGCAATTTCCGCATCGTGGCCCGCAGACAACTCCTCCAACGCCGCGATCTGCTTTTCCAGTCTGCGAAGACTGTCGTGTATCGCGGACTGAGACGCGGCAGGCACGCTAGCGGGCTGCTCAATCTCGCAGCACGCATCGGCAAGCTCGCCGCGGATGATTCGCACCGTCTGTGGGGCTTCGAGACCTAAATGGACCCGCCCCGGACGAATCTGCATCACTCGCAGACTGACCGACAGCTGAGGCATTTCGATCGATTGCGACTCTTTTCGAGACAGGACCAGCATGGCGATTTCCCCCAAAGGGTTACCTGATAAAAGAAATACACTTTTGTTCACATGTGATCATAAAACCACGCTAACATGGTTGGTGTCAACTCCTAATCTGGTGCGTTCCGATCTGACATCGGTCGATTCCGACTCGCGGTCTGCGGTCGCCGCATCGTGGGAGTCTGACGTTGCCGCTGAGGGTGATTATCGCTGTGCCAACGGGGCGCACGTCAGCGGCGAAGAATCGCTGTTGTCACTGAAAGAGGGGAGTCAGACCCATGTCCAAACCAATCGAGACCATTACCGTTCCCAATGGAAACGGCGGCACATTGACCGCCGCGGTGTGGGGCAATCAAGCGGAGCAGGATGGCAAATCGTACACTCGCTACAGCGTCACGCTGGAAAAGCGTTACCGGGATGGAGATCAGTGGAAGTCGGCCAAGAGCTTCAACGCCAACGAGTTGTTATCGGTCGCCTACTTGGCTAATCAGGCGTACGAGAAAGCGCTGACACTGCGAAGTCAGGCGAATTCCAACGCTGGCTAGCCTCCCCCGTGGTCGCGTCGACGAAGATGACAGAAAATCGGCAGCACTGTCGATTTTCGTCCGCTCCTCGTATCCCGACGCCAGATGCAACCCTCTTACCGCGGAAGCTTTCCATCCACGCGGCTTCGCCGAGTTCGTCGAACCGACTGGTCGCGACGTCTGGTCGCCGAGCATCACGTTTCGGTCGACGATTTGATCTGGCCGCTGTTTGTCTTTGATGGTGAAGGAAGGCAACCGATACCAAGCTTGCCGCGTGTCGATCGCTTGGGACAGGACGCGGTGCTGCATTCGATCGAGTCGGCGGTCGCACTGGGCATTCCCGCAATCGCAGTCTTTCCGGCAACCGACCCCAAACTAAAGACACCCGATGCGGCCGAAGCAACCAACCCGGACAACCTAGTCTGCCGCACGGTACAGGCCATCAAAAAACGATTCGGCGATCAGATCGGCGTGATCTGCGACGTGGCGTTGGACCCCTACAGCAGCCACGGCCAAGACGGACTGGTCCGTGATGGCGAAGTGATCAACGACGAAACCGTCGGTGTTCTGTGCCAGCAAGCGGTGGTGCAGGCCGATGCCGGCTGCAGCATCATCGCGCCCAGCGACATGATGGACGGTCGCATCGGGCAGATTCGTCAGGCTCTGGATCAAGGCGGTCACACCAACGTGCAGATCATGTCGTATGCCGCTAAATACGCCAGCGCCTTCTATGGCCCGTTTCGAGATGCGGTGGGGTCGGCCGTCAACTTGGGCGGTGGCGATAAAAAGACGTATCAGCAAGCGCCTTCCCAGACCGACGAAGCGCTTCACGAAGTGGCCTTGGACCTTGCCGAGGGAGCCGACAGCGTCATGGTCAAACCGGGCATGCCCTACTTGGACGTCGTCCGCCGAGTGAAGGAAACGTTTGGCGTTCCCACGTTCGCCTACCAAGTCAGCGGTGAGTACGCCATGCTTGCCGCAGCCGACCAAAACGGCTGGCTCGACTTTCGCGCCACCGTGATGGAATCGCTGCTGGCGTTTAAGCGTGCCGGCGCCGACGGCATCTGGACCTACGCGGCGGTCGACGTTGCCAAGTGGCTTAGCGAATGAGTCGTCGTGATGCACCGGAGACTGGTTGGATTCAAGTCGATCCGGATCGTTGGCAATCTGACGAATGTCGCGAGTTGGGCCGGCTGGCGAGCGGCCGGTTTGCGTGGAAATGGGATGAGATCGACGTCGGCGACCGACCATGGCAATTGGCTGTCGCTGCCGACCCCGATGGAATGCTGATTGAAGCGTGCGAGCGTCAAGATGCCGGCGAACAAGGTGTCATCGATCCGTTTTGGGCGACCACCTGGCGGGCCGCGTCGGGGCTGGACCGGTTCCTGGGGGGTATCAAATTGACCGACACGCGTGTGTTGGAACTCGGCTGTGGAACCGGGCACGCGGGCATTGCCGCGGCGCTGCGAGGAGCATCGGTAACAATCACCGATGGAGTCGATGACCCACTGATGCTGGTCCGAATGAGCGTGATGCCGATTCGCGAGCGTTGCGAAGTGATGCGACTTCGCTTTGGCCTGGACCGGGTGGATGGCGAACCGTTTCCGATCATTCTGGGAAGTGACGTGACCTACCTGCGACAGCTTTGGAGCTTGTTGGATCAATGCCTGCGACAACACCTGGCAAGTGGTGGCGTGGTCTACTTGAGTGATCCATTTCGGATCATCGCGAACGAGTTCCGCGTTTGGATCCAAGACCATGGCTGGCAGTACACCGAACACACGGTCGCCATGGATGACGATCCAAAACACCCCATTCGCGTGATGGAGTTGAGGCTATCGACCGTTCAGTCCTTACTTAGTCGCGGAAGCCGGTAGGCTTTCGGTGGCTGGTGAGCGTATCACCCGACCGTCAGGATGCGGTCGTCAAGAGCTTGGGCTCGGGCGTCTCGAAAGCCCGCTCATCCAAGTCGCACCTGGCAATCAACTCGCAACCGATCTCAAAACACTTGTTGGCGACCCGACGTGCTCTCATCACGCGAAGCGTGACCCAGAACGCGGGAAGTACGATCCGCACTTCTTCCATCGGAAAGATCTGCAGCGGAGCGATGAAACCGCAACCCTGCTTGGAAAAATCCTTCGTGTAGACTCCGATCGGGTCGGTCCCACGTGGCACAAAGGAAAGCCCCTGAGTGAACCAGAGAACGCCGTGTGTTCGCACGCGCAGCCGTCGATGACTTCGTTCGTCGCAGGGCCAAGCGGGCGTCTCGCCACGTTCTTGGAAAAAGTTTTCCCAATCCGATGGCAGCTCGATGTCCCAGGGAACGCTGCGAATCAAACGCTTACACTGGTCTGAATAATCGATGTCCAGCACGCCAGCATCTCCGGGTCAAAAGCGGTTCCATTGTCACGATGCATCAATTCCAAGGCTTTGGCTCGGGGCATCGGTTGTCGGTAAGGGCGTTGACTCGTGAGTGCCTCGAAGACATCGACGACAGCACAAAGACGACCCCAGTCGTGAATCTCTTCGGCCACCAAACCCACAGGATAGCCCTTTCCGTCCATGCGCTCGTGGTGCTGGTAGGCCATCAACAGTTGGCCTTCGCAAAGATCGTCTCGTTGAACCAACTGACGAAATCCGGTCAATGGGTGCATACGAATGCGACGGAATTCTTCGTCGTCCAGCTTGCCTGGCTTGCACAGAATTCGATCATCGACGGCCAGTTTACCGACGTCGTGCAGCAGACCACCGACAGTCACCTTCGCAACTTCGTCTTCGGTGAAGCCCATCTCGCTGGCCAGCAGACCGGCATAGAAGGCAACGTTGGCTGAGTGGGTGAACGTGGCGTAGTCGTGGTGCAGCACACGAAACATATCGCCGGCCGAGAAATCATCATCCGATAAGATGCCGGCCGTCATGGCGCCCATCTCTTGGGCGGACTCCACGATCTGACCTGTTTCGCCGGAAGTGAACGAGTTCTCTAGCACGTCTCGAACGACCTCAGTCATCGCTCCGGTGCGAGCGGCGATCGGGATGTCGCCCGCATCGTCGGTCGATGCCAGGTCGCGCAGGTATTCTTGATAGCGGTCGCGTGCCGATTTCTCGATATAGAGCCGCGAGACTCCTCGACCCTTCAGTCGTTCGATGTCGCTAGGATGCGGATAATCCGATCCACGAAAAAGGACCTTGCGGCTCGATTCTTCGTCGACCTGATAGAGGTCGAGCCCGATCGAATCGGTCGGCACCAACGTTGAAACGCTGATCGGAATGAAATCAAGAGTCGACATTCGCCGGACCTAGCCCGCTTCAGGAATCGCTGGGAAAAGCCATTCACATCGAACGATGCAACGCGCATCGAACTTCAGCTGAACTGTAGGACGCCATTTCGTCGCCCCTCGGGTTGGGGACCCGGATTTCTTACGATGCAAAAGGGCACTGATCCGCACCAACCGTCAAAATCCGCACGGCCGTCACGCGGCTGGTTGGTCGACGGTTCACTCGGTGAGCCGAGGCCGCAGTCCTTTCGTAACTGAAGCCACGTAGGCGCTGCGTAGGCTTTCGGGCGATGACAGCTACTACGTTGCAGCGGCGAGCTTCGATTCTTCAGATGCAATCATCTGACCCAAGATTTCGTCCAGGGAAACACGAATGTCCCAGTCCGGATAGTCGCGACGCAGCTTGGAAAGGTCGCTGATGTAGCAGATGTGATCTCCCTTGCGGTTGTCGTCACCCAACGTCCAATCGACCTGATGACCACCAATTTTCTTAATCAGATCGATGCACTCGAGTACGCTGGCGGCGTTTTCGCGACCGCCACCAATGTTGTACACCTCGCCGGGACGTGGATTCTTGGCGAACGCCTCGAACGCTTTGACGACGTCGCTGCACTCAATCTGATCCCGCACTTGTTTTCCCTTGTAGCCAAAGATTGTGTACGGCTTACCGGTCACCGCGACGTGCACCAAATAGCTGAGGAATCCGTGCAATTCGACTCCGCTGTGACTTGCCCCCGTCAAGCATCCGCCGCGGAAAACGCCGGTCTTCACCCCGAAGTATCGGCCGTACTCTTGGGCCAGGACATCCGCCGCCGTCTTGGATGCCCCAAACAAAGAGTGCATCGTTTGGTCGATTCGACACGATTCGTCGATTCCGTCGTAGTTCGCTGCTTCTGCGTATTCCCAGCGCGTCTCCAGTTCCTTTAGCGGCAACTCGTTTGGTGCGTCCCCATACACCTTGTTGGTGCTCATGTGACAAAAGACAGCGTCGGGCGCGTGTTGCCGAGTCGCCTCCAGCAGATTCAACGTTCCGTTTGCATTCACCTCGAAATCCAGAAACGGAATCGCCGCGGCCTTATCATGCGAGGGCTGCGCGGCGCAGTGAATGATCAGATCGGGCGTCGCGTTCTGGAACAAGTTCAGCACGCCATCGCGGTCACGGATGTCCAAGACTTCAGTGCGAAAATTGGGACATTCCGACTCCAGACGCGATTGATTCCATTTGGTGCTGCCATCCGGTCCAAAGAACGTGGCCCGCATGTCGTTGTCGATTCCGATCACCTCGTCGCCCAAGGCGTCCCAGTGCCGCACCGCGGCAGAACCAATCAGCCCACTTGAACCTGTGACGATAACGCGCATTCGACCTGACGTGATTTGAGAGAGGATGCAGACTGCAATTTCGCAAGCATTGTAGTTACGTTTCGTTCAGTACCAGCCGAAACGCTCAAGACTCGCTCGCAAAGTCGCCAAAAGGATCTTCGGCTCTCCATTGCGTCCTCATTGGGGCGGATCGTCATGCGATACGCTCGCTTACTCTGGTAAGGATCAATTGGATAGACGGAATTCGGCGGGCAACGTTCCGGCTGCCGTAGCAGCGGGTCGCGTGGTGATGAGCACCGCCTTTCGTCCCGGCGATTGCGGGTCGTCGTCGACGGTCCAAACCACCGCCTGGTTCGGGTCGGCGGGACCGGTCACGGTCTTGTCCGGGTTGGCCCCGACCACCAGATCCGTCAGCACGCTCCGCAGCGTTTGATCGACCTTCCTGAAATCACGAACCTGCTGATTCTGGGTGATCCCCATCTTTTCCAGATCGCTACCAATCAACCTGACCGGTGGAAACTCACTTCCCGCGGGCAGAGATTGATTGAACTGCTCGACGATTTCCCTGGCTGCGAACTCGAGCGACTCCTGTTCGAAATCGATCGACATCTTGCGGTCCAACATCTGTTCGATCGTCAGCTGACTGATTGGCACGGTCGACGGTTGGCTCGTTGCACCTCGTGGCGTGTTCAGCGCCAGCAACGTCGCAAGTGACCACTGGGCGGCTCCCTGCTCAGGTAGATAGGCATTGATCACGACGTTCCCATCCACCAATCCGGATCGCGTGTTGTCGCGAACAAATGCCATCATCTGTGGCAATCGCGTTGCCAACAGTCGCCAGGACGGATCAGGGACGGCTTCGACCAAGAACTGATTGGCCCAGTCGGGCCACTGGTCAACCGTTTGCTCCAGATCGTTTCGCAACTTGACCGCAGACGTTTGACCGGCGGGCGCGAAACGGGTCTCGACAAAAACACGTTGCCGGCCAGTCGTCACGGCCAACAAAACGCCGGACACGTCAGGGACCAACAGCCGTTTCAGCGGGTCCAGAAGCGGCTCTGCTCCACCGCCGATCAGTTGTCGGGCATCAGCGAGCAAAAAGTTGGGAGTGATCAGCGCGACCAAATCGGATTGATCGCTGGCGGCGTCCCACAGCCGTTGCTGCGAACGCGGCAGCAGTATTGCTTCGCCGTTCAGCTCGGCAATCTCGCTCACGCGCTTAATGCTTCCCACGGCGAAGGCCTGAACCATCTCAGGTGATTCGCCTGACAGCGAAAGGTAGTAAGCCTTGGGATCATCGTCGTCCGTGGCGTAGAGCGTGGCCCCCGTCGACGTCAGGGTGGCAGCAGCTCCCCAGCGGTCCAGCAACTCCTTCTTCGGCTGGGGCGACTCCAACCTCACCGCCAACGAAATTTCCGGCCAACCCTCTTGTCCAGGATGCATGGCAAGCGTGAGTCGATCGATCTCTGTCGCTGAAACGCCCGCGCGTTGGCTGACCCACTGGATCAGCGACTGAAACTCGGGTGCAACCGCCTGAGCAAGCGGTGCCGAACCATCTCGGACGGAAACCATGCGGATGGTCACGATTCCTCCCGGCCCGGGTGGCAACATTCGCGTCGATGGCGGATTACCGGACTTCACCGGAGGCACCCACAAGAGATTGGGGTCGGAGGTGACCAAGTAACCCGTGTCGTCCGCAGCGTCCTGATCGGACTGGATCGTCGGGCTAGGTTCGGCGGACTGCCCCCCTGATCCGATCACCGACGGCAGATCCTCTGCCTTGGCGATCGTCGGACGAGTGCGGTCATCCGGCGTGGGTCGAGTTGGTTTGCGCACCAGAACCGCCACCAGCATCAAGACGACTGCGATTCCCAAACCACCCAGGATCAAAGGGGCCTTCGAACGTTTGCGACGCCCTCGACGTCGCGAAGGTCGATTGGTCCGCTGTTCAGCGGCAACCGTTGGGCGTGAGACTTCCGGTTCGCGTGAGGCTGCCGGCGCGGCGGTCACTTCCGGTTCGTCGACCTTTGGTTGGGTATCCGTGGCAACAGCCGCGACTGCCTTCGCCGAAGACGGTTTCCCAGTGATGGTGGGGGTCATCCCGGACGCTTGCTCGACTGGCGATTGCTCGACTGGCGATTGCTCGACCGGCGTTGGCTGGGGCGATGCTGAATCGGTCGCTTGGGAAACCACAATCGGCGCTGCGGTGGTCGTCGGCACCTGCTTTCTTGCCGGCGTAGGAGTTGCCGCGGGCGTGGAAGACTGAATCGCGACGGACTTTGGGCGTGGCACACAGGCCTGAAGCGCGTCCATCATGCCCTGAGCATCTGCAAATCGAGCCGACTTGTTCTTAGCCATCGCGTGGCCAATGACTCGCATCAGCGGGTCACCTTCGGCGCCTCGCTCTATCGCCTGCCGGATCGGCTGTGGCATCTTGAGTCGATGAAAGGCCTTCAGCTTCTCCGTGTCGGTTTCTTGAAACGGCGGCTTGCCCGTCACCAATTGGAAAGCAATGCAACCCAACGAATAGATATCGCCGATGGGAGTCGGCTGAAACTTGGACGAAAACGCCTCGGGAGCACGATGGATACACCTAGATTCAGCGGAGCGAAAGAATACTGATTCGGGTTCCGGCTGGAGCCCATCCCAAGGTCCCGTGAGCAGCCCCGGATCGACCAACAGCCGCATCGAGTCATCGGGCGCGATCCAAAAACTATCCCGCGAAAGAAAACCGTGACAGCCGATGGACTGATGAAAGGACTGAACCGCCCGCACCATCGCCTCGACGATCTGGACCTGCACCGCGCGCTTGGTTGTCGCAGGTGGGTGTTTGCTTTGCCAACTGCGAAGCGACTGACCCGGTGGCATCGGCATGACCACAAACTCACGATCTTTGATCGACAGTCGCTGCATACCAAGCAAGTGGTCCGGCAGCGTCTCGGGCAACGCATCCAGTGCTTGCACCTGCGCTCCGGTGATCATCCTCACAAGACTCTGTGTGCGTGATTTCGCTGACCCACCGGACTCGACGACCGGAGCCACGGGGATCCAATCCTGGAATGCGCCAGGCACCCCACGTGCGGCCAGTTGCACGTACGGCCCCAGCCTTAGGTTCCTGGGTGGATCGGCCAGGACCGCTTTCGCTTGAAATTCCGTCAGTATCTTTCCGGCGATCAAGAACTTGGCGATCGCCAAGGCGTCATCAGCGTCGCCCGCGTTGGCTTGCCGAAAACGCTCGGTCAACTTCAAGCACTGAGTGGGGGCGACGATCCCAAATCTCGCCAGCCGTGCCCAGAGTTCGCTAACGGCGATCGACATGGGCGGCAGGACCTCAAACGAGCCCGCACCAACAGCGCGGACCAGAGATGACGGGAAAGACGGAACAAAAAGTCAGATAGTTGGACACGGCGAGCCTTCAGTCTAGTTAATCAGGTCAACACCAAGGCACCTGGCCGGTGACCTTGTCATCACCGCTGTGCCGATCGTGGGGGCTGTAACGAGGCCATCGGTTTTGTGGCCACACTGGCTCGTAGTGAATCCGTAGGGGGGCGACTACACTTCGACGTCGATGCGTCGTCCACAGTGCAAGTTACCCGGACGAATCCGACGAAACAGAACCACTGGGGGCGGGCCACAGAAGAACGCGACCGGGGCGGTGGACCAATCGAATCAGCAGCTGATGAGTTTCCGTGAACATTGTCTATCTCAGCACCGAAGCGGTTCCGTTTGCCAAGACCGGCGGGCTGGGAGACGTATGTGGTGCATTGCCCACGCGGGTGGCCCGACTGGGTCATCGAGCCTCGTTGATCATGCCGGCCTTTCAATCGATCTATGCCTCGGGGCTGAAGATCGAGCCCACTGATATCAGTTTCGCCATCCCGATGGAGGATCGCAAACTGATGGGTGGACGGCTGCTGGAGAGCAAGCTTCCCGATTCCGATGTCACGGTGTGGTTCATCGACCAACCGCAGTACTTTGCCCGCGAAGGGTTGTACGGCGATTCCCGCGGCGACTACCACGACAACGCCGAACGGTTCTCGTTCTTCTGCCGGGCAGCCATGCAGGCCATCACTCGACTGGGCTGGTCAGTCGACATTGTGCACTGCAACGATTGGCAAAGCGGTTTGGTCCCCGGTTTGATGCGTGCCGACGCGAACCGGCACCCCTGGGTCGCATCGGCCGCCAGTGTCTTGACAATTCACAATCTGGCCTACCAGGGCAACTTTCCCGCCGAAGCTTTTCGCTGGACGGGCTTGGACTGGAGCCACTTTCGGCATGAGTCCTTCGAATTCTACAACCAGCTGAATTTTCTGAAGTCAGCCATCGTGGGCGCGGACGTCGTCACGACCGTGAGTCCTAAATACGCCGAGGAGATTTGTACGGCTGAGCAGGGCTGCGGACTTGATCCGGTGCTTCGCGGTCTCGGCGATCGATTGGTGGGCATTACCAATGGCATCGACCGAGTCGCCTGGAACCCGGCGCTGGACGGCGCCTTGGTCAAGAACTTTGACGTTCAGAACTGGCAAGAGGGCAAACTGGAGAACAAGCGGGCTTTACAGAAGCAGTACTACTTGGAGCAAGCCGATGAACTGCCGTTGATCGGTTTGGTGGGACGGCTGGCCGAGCAAAAGGGCTGGGACTTGATCGTCGATGTCCTGCGACGGCACCTCGTGCAGCACCGACCAACACAATGGATCGTCCTGGGCAGTGGCGACCCCAAGATCGAACACCAGCTGAAACAGCTTCATGATCAACACCCCGGTCAGTTTGCCCTACACATTGGATTTAGCGACGAACTGGCCCACCAAATCGAGGCGGCGGCCGACATCTTCGTCATGCCCAGTCGGTTTGAACCGTGCGGACTCAACCAGCTGTACAGCATGCGGTACGGAACGCTGCCGGTCGTCACGAAGACAGGCGGCTTGGCCGATACGGTTTGCGACGCGACTCCAACCACCGTCGCCAACGGAGTGGCCACCGGCTTTCATCTCACCGAGCGAACAGCCGACGGTTTGGACGCCGCGATCGGTCGCGCCCTTCACGTTCGCTATCATGAACCAGCGATTTGGAAAAAAATTGTCGAGACGGCGATGCTTCAAGACTGGTCGTGGCGGAAGAGTGCGGCGCAGTACGTCGAACTTTACGCCCGCACCCTGTCCCTTAAAGCGGAGCGCGCGGGACCGCCCATGTAAAGGTGGAGCCCAAATCACGGAATCAAGGTGCAAACTTGCGACAATTCGTTACACTCGCGAGGCCCGAACGCGGTAACGCTCCCGAACGTGTCGTCGTCAACCGTCGGTGGAGTAGTACCCAACGTCCAAAGAAACGTCCTAGGCCATGGAGGGGACGCGCTCGGTAGAAAGACTCGTGAATCAGTCCAATCGAGCAAGGTGATCCGAATGCAAAGCGGCAGCGTCCAGATGGAGGCAAGCAAGAAAAAGTCGCCTCTCGAACAGG
>JBCCUO010000020.1:0-13488 GCA_039196805.1 Planctomycetota bacterium
CCGGAGCCCAAAGTCGTCGTGGTAGGAAACCTTAGTGTCATGTGGCCCGGGTTTCACGTGCCCAAGCAAGCCGCAACCGCTGATCGGCGCGAGCATGGCGATCGCAATGACGGACCGTAGCCTCTCCCTTAGGCCCCGACGTCGATCAGAGACGGGGACGCAGGAAGAAGTCGCGGGAACGTGTGTTTTCGACAGCATGTTCGTGCACTGGGGATTTAAAGGCATCGTCGGCCCGCACTGAGGCCCTGTAATCGGTATCGACGGAATCAACCGCATGGCTGGAACAACCGGGCTGGGATTTCGCGTCAATTCACACATTTGTGCGCTACAATCCGAGGCTCTAACCTCATGCGCAAAGTCGACCCACATCTCCAAAGCCGCCTGAATTACGGCAATGCCAAGATGGCGGTCGACAATGCAAGCGACTCGGCCACGATCGCGCGGCGATCACGAGGGGGTCGCTGATAGAGTCGCGGGGCGCAGTTACCGACTCGGTAGTAACCAAGCGTGTATTCGCAGTCGTACGGATCACTGATCGCCATCAAGTAGGGCAGCATGGGCACTGTGGCGACGAAGCGAATGCCGCTAGCAAAGGGCTGCAGGTATCCAAATCGCTCGTGGCCATGTCGCTCCAGCATCCGGTCTTCGAAGTACCGCGGGTGCGAGAAGGTGTTGGCCGCTGTCCACTGCTTGAGCGTCCACGGCACCGTGAATCCGCGGTCCGACGAACTCTCCGGAAGCACGATCGCCAAGTCGGCTTGTTCATCACGGAAGCTTTCGGGAATGCGTCCGTTGCCGATACCGGATTGATCGGTGGTCGGTACCAATAGGTTTGGCAAGACCAGTTCCCCGTCAACGAATCGGGGCAGTCGCTCTTCCTGGCTGCCGTAGATCGACTGCGTGCTACCAACACCGGTTCGCGGCTCATCCTCAGCCAACGCATCGCTGGTGCCGGCCGGAGCATCCGACTGCGTCACCATCGCGGTGTAGGTCAATGACGAGCGGGCGTCCGCGGGGTCGGTCGAGTCGGTCGTTCCGGTTCCCCACGCGTCATTCTGTTTCACGGGTGTTGGTTGCTTATCGTCCGGGGAAACCACCGTTTGGGCAGATTGAAAGAAACTGGACTCCGCCTGACGGGATTGTGCGTAGGCGCGAAACGCATCGGCAGCTGATTCATCGCCATAGGACGTCGCGCTGCCGGCAAGCGAGCCGCCAACAATCGCGGCTGCCAAGGAGGCTCGCGTCGCCGCCTTCCAAAGGCTGCCACCCAACAGTGTTGGCATGTATGTATGAGACCGAAGCATCGCAGGTATCCTGGATCGAAAGCGAAAAGGCAGTCACGCCGGTTACTCCAGCGGTTCCTATCGGTCCGATTGATCGGGAAACGGCAGATGTTCGGACCGTCGCTGCAAAACGCGTGCGTTCCCTACAACCGGCACAATCCAACGACTGCGGCGTGGAAGAATGTCACCTGACCAAACGCTGCAGAGTTCCAGCTGACTTGTCTTGAAGATCCGCTTCTCGGTGAGCGTAACTGATTCGAGCCGCAAGTCGCGGAAGATCGAGCGACCATCGCATTCATTCTCCCTCTGGGCCCTCAAGGAGAGTCGAACTCTCAGTGTCGGAGAGCGCCCTCCCCGGCCGAGGGCACCGACGCGCAGCGTTGGTCTGCGTCCGACCCTCCCGCACGCGGGAGGATGATATCCAAAAGCGCAACTTCAAAACTGGCGCTTCGGGCTGAGAATTTGCTGCCGGCAGCTAAAAGCCGCCGGGGCTGGTGAACTCGGCGTAGTCGTCAAACTCGCTGTGACGTTCAGGGGCCTTGTTAGAGAAACGCGTGAAGTCGGCTTCCCAGGTCAGCTGCACATCGCCCACCGGACCATTTCTCTGTTTGGCAATAATGATCTCCGCCTGTCCCGCGTACTGCGCGCGGTCTTCGCCACGGTGGTAGTACTCTTCGCGGTGGACGAACATCACGACGTCGGCGTCTTGCTCGATTGCGCCTGATTCGCGCAGGTGACTCAACTTGGGTCTGTGATCCTTTGAGTCTTCCGCCTGACGGTTCAGCTGCGACAGACACAGTAGCGGCACGTTCAGTTCCCGCGCCAGTCCTTTCAGGCGACGCGCGATTTTGGCCACCTGTTCTTGGCGAGGGTCTTTCGAATTGTCCGGCTCAATCAACTGCAGGTAGTCGATCACGATCATGCCGAGATCACCTTCGCGTCGTTTGATTCGCCTTGCTGCCGCGGCGATTTCGCTGACGGTTCGACTGGGGGAATCATCGACGAACAGCGGAGCCGAGCTGATCTCGTTGGCTTTGCTGACCAATCGATCGCGGTCCTCCGAAGAGATGGTGCCGTTCCTCAACCGGTGTCCGTTCACTCGAGCCAGCGAGCAAAGCATCCGATCGGCCAGTTCGATCCCCGACATCTCCAATGACACGAACAACACGGGGGACTGTTGTTCGATCGAAACATGTTCGCCAATGTTCATCGCCAGCGCGGTTTTGCCCATCGACGGTCGTGCGGCCAGGATGATCAGCTCACCTTGATGCAGCCCGCCGGTCATCTGGTCAAAGTCCACCAGTCCCGTCTCGGCACCGGTGTCGACAAAGTCATCCCGCATGCGAGCTTCCATGCGGTCCATCGCCTGGTGCAATACATCGCTCATGGAATGCAGCGACTGCGTGCCGCGACCGTCCATGATCGCGAACACCTTCTGCTCCGCTTGCGAGCAAAGTTCTTTTGCAGTCGACGCCTGGTCGTAAGCGTCGCGCAAAATTTCGGTGCTCGATTCGATCAGCCGGCGGAACACCGCCTTCTCGCTGACGATCTCACCGTAGTAGACCGCATGGGCCGCGTTAGGAACGGCGTTGGACAGACGAGCCAGGTAGGGCGCCCCACCCACCTTTTCGAAGTCGCCCGAGGTGCGGAGTGCCGAAACCAACAGCGTGATGTCGATCTTCTGTCCCCCATCATGCATCTCGCGCAGCTGATGGTAGATCTTTCGGTTGGCATCGTCGTAGAAATCATCCGCACGAAGCGAAGCGATTTCATCGCAGATCTCGGGCATCAACAAGATGCTGCCCAGCACCCCCATCTCCGCTTCCAAGTCAAACGGCTGCTGCCGCGCGAGTACCTCGGCGACCGAGGGTGGCTTCTTTTTCTTGTCGAACTTTGAAAAGTTTCCGTCGTCGGCGATCAACGGCCCGTTCCTTGGTGATGCGTAGCGTTCATCCGATCTCCAGATTCTGACACCCCGGCGTCACGAATCCAACCACAAAACGCGGCTAGCCGCTGGCGCGAAGCAACGATTCAATTCGATCCAATGCCTGTCGTGTGGTCATCGCGTGGGCTCCTCGGCCGATCGACTTGTCCTCTTCCAGCCAGCCGGCCACTTTCTTGTTAGCCGAAATGGCGGTGCTGTGACTCCGGCCGCCAAAGTGATTGGCGATGTCTGAAAACGCGGACGAAGTCAGCTGGCGAGAGAGGTACATCGCCAACATGCGCGGCTCAGAAATGGCGCGCGTCTGCGTCCCGCTCTTTAGTTTGCCGTCATCCAATCCAAACGCGTCACTGACCGCACGCTCAATCGTTGACAGGGACACGACCGGGGTTTGCGACCGCAAGAAGTCGCCGCCAAACTGCCGCAGCTCGCTAATCGTTGGCATCCGTTGATACATCCGCTGCAACGTCCCCACCAGATTCGCAATGCCGCTGATCATCCGGCCATCCCCGCTCAGGGAGAGGTTCAACTGAGTAACGGTGTCTTCCGGCACGGGAAACGGACAGCGGACCTCAAGGTAGCGACGCAGGATCGTCTCGCGAGTCGACGCGTCGAGTGGCTGCATCGAACAGACCAATCCGGCGGCCAGTCTTCCGCTCAGTTCGCCAGTCAGCCCGGGGATCTCGCTTGGAGCTCGGTTGGCCGAAAAGACCAAAGGACGTCCCGACGCGTTCAACGTCTCCACGGTGTAAAGCAATTCACGAAGCGTCGCCTTCTTCGAGGCAACGAAATGAACGTCATCAATCAATAAGGCGTCGACATCACGGTAGCGTTGGCGAAACGCCGGCAAGCCACTGGTGTGCACCGATGAACAGAAGTCATTGGTGAACTGTTCAGCCGTCAAGTGAATGACGCGTCTCATCCGATGACGACGTCGAAGATGATCAGCAATCGCGGTCAACAAGTGGGTCTTGCCGGTACCCGAGGGACCGTACAGGTAAAGGGGCCCAGTTCCGGTCGGCAGTTGGCACTGCATGACAGCGGCGGTGTGAGCCAATTGGTTGCAGCTGCCGGCGACAAAGTCGCGCATCGTCATCGCCGCCGCACCACCTGGACCGCCCCTCGGAGACTCCGTACTGGAATCGCCATGACCGGCCGCAGGCGTTTCAGAAGGGCTCTTTGGAGTCCGCGGAGCGGTCGGGTCGGATGCGACGTTCGTTGCGGAATCCGAACGGCTTGCCGGTCTCTTGCTTGATGCTCCAGTGAGGTCACCTGCCTTGCGTCCGGCTGCCTTGGAGTCCCGGGTCGCTTGACCCTGATTCAGCAGGTTTGAGAGCGAAGACGCCGCGCGGCGTTTGCGGCGTCGTCCACCCGGCCTGTTTTCGAGTTCATCGCTTGCACCGGAGCCAGCCGCATTTAGTCTGGACGGCTGACGGTCGCCCGTCAGCTGTTGACGATCGGTTCGCTCACCGCGGATGTCCGAAGTCGGCAAGTGCGGTTGGGAGTTGATGCCTCCGCTTGGATCGGCATCGATACGGGCGATCGGCTGACTGCGAACGGTCACTGCCACATCCGTGGCAACACCGATCGCCTGCATCGCCGCACCGCGCAGTTCACGAAGAAAGTTCTTCTTCAGTCTTTCGGCCGCAAACGCCGCTTCCACGCAAACGTCCAGTCGCTGTCGCGTTGCCGAACCGAACGATCCCGAGGCATGAGGTTTGTCCGTGACGTCGGTGATTTCACGTCCTTGAACGGTGCCGAGGTTGACGACCGAGAACTGGACTCCGCGTCCAAACCAAAGTTGGTATCGGTCGATGCCTATCCGCTGTTGCAAAGCCTCCTTGAATGTATCGATGACAGCCTTGTCATCGTTGCAGCCATGCGATGCGGACATACCGGTAGCGCAATCCTCCTTCATGGATCATTCGCGAAGCAAACCGTTGAAGCCAAGTGGCGACGATTCAACCCGACTCACCCAGGCCGCATCATGACGGCAGAGGTTCGTTGAAACGTAGCTTTCCGACTTCCCGTCGAACCGGAACGGACGACCAAAGCGTTGGCGGTGAATAGTTGCCAACCTGGCTCCGCCGGGCGGCAATTCTACCATCCCGGTCCACGGATCTCGCCACGTAAGAGCTTCCTAACGCCAGCGAGGTCGGAGATTCTAGAATTGCTAGCATTGAAGTCAAACCACTTTGAACGCCCGATGGTAACTCTTTCTTCATCTTTCCTCTTGAGCGGTTCGATGGGGGTAAGAAAAACGGGCGAAACGGTCACCGGCTCCTGGGGATCGATTCCGGCAAAATCGTATGGGGTGACTTTGCATGTGGTGGAAAACCTGTCGTGCCCGCAACCAAAACCTCAACTTAGCAAAACCTTCATGGGCACTAACCTGTTGATCCTGAAGCGCTTAAGGTGCAACAGAAGCACCGCAAGTTGATCTTGGGTCCATTGGAACGTCCGAAACGCGGTGATTCAAAGGGATCCGAACCACAGTTGTTCCCGCAGGGCGAACTGGAATCCGGCCTGGTGATAAAGCTTCGTCGCTGCGCGGTTGCGTTGATCAACGGCCAGGACCATTCGGGCCGCCCGCTGCTGCCGGGCGATGCTGATGGCACACTCGACCAACGCCCGTCCCAATCCTCGGCCGCGTCCCTGGACGGTCAGCCCCATGTAGGTCAGTTCGACGGCCAGGTTGTCATGGTTGGGTGATGGTGACATGTCGTCGGTAAGATGTTCACCGACTTCGCCGTCTTGATTTGCGCCATGCTGCGCCAGGATCAAGCAGCCTACGGGCGACTCGTTGTTCGATTCCGTTACCCAGTGCCAACCGGAGGGCCAATAGCTGGATTGGCTCCGGTAGCCCTCCAGGATTTGTGCCGCGCTTCGGTGACCGGTGAGTTCCGGACAGTCCAACGTTTGGTCATAAGTGGCACCGACGAGTTCAGCGAATTCGTCCTGCACTGGTCCAGCAATTGGTTCCAGGGCGGCAACTTGCAGGCTGGCGTGTAAGGAGTCTCTACCGTCGGTTGCCGGCGCATCGGCCAACTCCAATGACAGATACTCCAGTACGGCGCCGTCATCGATCCCCAAGCGGGAAGCCCAGTCACGCGGACATGATCGCCAATGACGCATCCCCTGCGGATCGCCATCCTTGTGTGGCGGTTCAGGGTCGAGATTCGAATCGTGGTCCGTGGCCCACTGTAGGAAGCGGACGCCCCGCTTGCGAAGTTCGGCCACCAGGCCGATCGCCAATCGATCGGCCGCCGATTCTGGATCCGGAGTGTCCGCCAATTCGAGTTCCCCGATGGCCAGCAGATTGGCGGTGTCGGATTCTGACGCAACGATGGCAACTGCCGCCATCGTCGGATTGGTATCGTCCGACGTCTCGGATTGGACGCCGATGAAGACAATGTCGCCCGCTTTGCCCGCCGCCACTGTGGCCCGAAGCTGATCTGCAATCAGTTGTGACCGTGCGATCGAGACCGATTGAAGAAGTCGCGGCAAAACACGCGGGAGTCGCTGAAGAGGTGTTGGGCGGACGGAATATTTCGGTCTATCGGAGGGCATTGACTGCACAAGGTAACCTGGGGATGCATGTTCCGAGGGGGTGTTGAGGCGTATCATACGACTCAGCCACTCAGAAGACCCAACCATCACGTTTCCGATCCTGGCAGTCGAGGCGATTTCGATGTTCGATGCATCCTCCCGTGGGGCCCTTCCCCACACCGCACGCCGATTTGGTTCGGCAGGCCACCTTCTTCGGCGTTCGGTTCCGCTTGGGTTGCTGACACTGCTCGTGATGGCGATTCCGGCTGAGCGTGCGTCCGCTCAAGGTCTGTTTCAGCGTCTGCGTCAACGACTTGCCGCCCCGGTCTACCCGCCTCCCGCACCCACGCCCCAGGTTGCCCCGCGGGGACGCTACCAAGTCGGACCAAGATCGGCCGATCCGGCTGCCCGACGAGTGGCTCCGATTGCCGAGAACGGTTCCAACGAATCCAGCAACGACGGTCCAGCCAACGGTGAACGCCGATCGCAGCCAGACGAAGAGTTAGACGCCGGCGACGCTTCAGAAACACAAGCAAGCCAAGACGCCCAGGGACGTGCATCGTTAGGAGTCGAAGCGTTTGAGCGTCGCGACGGCGTCCCTGGCATCCAGATTGTTCGTTTCTTCGATCAGTCACAAGCGGACGAAGCGGGACTCCGCCCCGGTGACCTGATTGTTTCTATGCAGGGATATCCGACTCCATCAATCGACTCGATGGCCCCCGTGATGCAGGCGATCGGTGTGGGCAACGTCGCCCGTCTTCGGATCGTTCGTCAAGGACGCATGTATGAAGCACGCGTTCCACTAGTCGCCGGCAGACCAACTGTGTCTGACGAAGGTCGTCCAACGCCGGCCCCAAGCCTGGACCCATCCGCACTTGCCGGACCAGATCAAAGCGATGTTTCGCGTCAGGCATCACGACCACGATTGGGGCCTTCGGCGGCCAACCCAGACATCGAACCGGGTGCGAAGCCGCCCGCAGTGCGTAACGACGGCAGCCGACTTCAGATCGGTGTCGAGCTGTCCGACCGCATCGGTCAGCGCGGCGCGATCATTCGCAAGGTCGCATCCGGATCTCCGGCGGAGGTAGCGGGCCTGAGAGCGGGCGATCGCGTTGTCGCGGTCGATGGACGCGTTCTCTTGGACGCGGAGGGTCTGATCCGCGAAGTTTCTCAGCCGCGCTCAGCAGCCGGTGGTGAACTGACGCTGCGGCTGATTCGCGATGGGTCGCTACGAGACGTAACCGTCACGCCTCAGCGCAACTTGGCGAACGGATCTTGGGATTTGGCCCAAAGCGATACGACTGCCAACAACACCGAGTTGGGCAACGAAACGGCACCTTCGACGATTACGTCGGGGGGCGCATCCGGCACACTGCTGCAAGGTGTGGGATCGATGTTGGGCGGGCTGTTCGGTGGTTCGGTGCCGAAAACCGCAGCATCGCAGCCGGCGACTGCACCTGAGGATGCAAAGTCTTCTCGATCGTTCAAGCCGATGATCGAAGACGAGATGGCGTTTGGCGACAACGAGCCGGTGAATCAAGCGGGATATCTGGCGCCGCCGCAGCCGGGTGACGCCTTGAGTTCCTCGTTCGGGGCCAGCATTTTGGAGCGTGATTTGCCCCCAGAGAAACGCGGCTCAATGGCATCACGCCAAGCGTCGACGAAATCCCCCGTCGTCGGGCCTAGCGAACTGCCCGCACCTCAGCCAACCGCACCGTCAGCTGCCGAGCAGGAAGCAGAGCAGCTGCGGAAGGAAATCGCCGAAATGCAAGAGCGGCTCAAGCGTCTAGAAACGGCCGACTGATCGCGGTGACGATCGGACCGGTGATCATTCTCGCAACGCGGCGGCCACCAATTCCTTGTCGTTGCGGGCGTAGATCACGCCATCGGCAATCGCCGGATGCGACCAGACGACGCCACCCCGCCGCTTTAACTGCTGAAGCGTGGGGGACAGCAGCTGCGTGCGTGATTGCTCACCCAGACCTTGGCGCGAGACGTTGGTCATCAGGAGCTGGCCCTTGTCGTTCAGCATGATTTCGCGATCACCATTTTGAATCACGTGAACCGTTGCCCAACGTGCCTTGGGCACTGCTGTCAGATCCTCCCAAACGCGATCCCCAGTCATCAGGTCCAAACAGCGGAACTCTCCATAGCTGTCGGCCCCGTAGATCGCGTCTCCTTTGATGAACGGATTCGAAATCATCGCATGCAAGGCGTCGGTGTTTCGTTCATCGGCTCCGATGCGTCGCCAGAGTTGGGTGGCCGCCGGTTCGGACTGGTCCAACTGAACCAACATCGATCCGTCGTAGAACGAGGAGACGAACAGTTTGTCGCCTGAGATCACCGGCGTGGCGACTCCAATCGGCATGTTGCGCGGAACCATCGGGATGGACCAGTACGTCTTGCCCGTCAGTGGATCAAGTCCGGTCACGCTATCGCCGGTCCAGCAGATGGCGACATCTTGCGCGCCCTGACGGACGATGATCGGTGCACTGTAGCCCGCTCGTTCGTCGAGGGCTCGCCAGCGTTCTTGACCGGTCGCCAAATCCAAAGCGACGACGCACGCGTCGCCGGAACCAGCCGCGACTTGGATGACCAGGTCGCGATAAACCAGCGGTGCCGCAGTGATGCCCCAGTTGGGCATGCGGGCCTTGTAATCCGTCGCCAAATCGCGATCCCAGATCACATCACCTGTCTTGGCGGAAAAGCAGTGGATTCGCCCCATTCCGCCGACGGCCAAGGCAACGTCCTTGTGAATCGTCACCGATGCACGCGGTCCTGACGCCTGGTAGCCGATTCGGTACTCAACGGGGTAGGCGTGTTCCCACGCGACATCGCCCGTGTCCGCGCGAAAACAGATCACTCGCTCTTGGACAGACGTCTCTTGACCTTGTCGATCGGTCAAATAGACCAGGCCGTCGGCAACAGTGGGGCCACTGTAGCCTGGCCCGACTGGAACCGACCATCGCCGTGGCAGCTGACCGCTGGGTAGCGGACCAACCAAACTGGGATCGTCGATCCGTGCATCGCGATTGACGCCCCGCCATTGCGGCCATTCCTGGGCCATCACGTTTCCGCACACTGCCAAGACGCAGCCCGCAATCAGACTGGCGACCATGGATCGTTTTCGGGCACTCATCGGCATCGTCTCTGATTTGGCGGCAAAGGGAGTCAATCGCACCGCCCAGATTGTAGACCAACCGAGCTGTTGGGGGCTTGTATCATGAAACGGAGATACCGTCCGAGGCTCTCCAAGGCAGTCCTGAGGGAGAGATACCGACGCCCCACCCGCCCTGCTACGCCATCTTCTCCGACGTCGCCCGCCATGAATCCCACGATCACGTCTCCGCTCGGTGCTCATTCGCTCGCCTTGCTTTCTCTCTTCTCCGCTGCATCCACTTGTTGTTTTGCCGATGAACGGCCGGACCTACCGTTGCTTGACGTGTCCGATCGCTCGGACCGACACGTAATCATTGCGGCGGGAACCGAAGAGACTTACCAAGGGCATCCGACGACCTTGCTGATGCCGGACGGCAAGACGATCTTTTGCGTCTGGTGCGTCAATCACGGAGGCTCTGCGGGACCGATGGCTCGCAGCCACGACGGCGGTCAAACCTGGCAACGGCTCGACGATGAGCTCCCGTCCACGTTCAAGACGCATCAGAACTGTCCCAGCATTTACCGATTGGTCGATCCGAAGGGGAAGGCTCGATTGTTTGTGTTTTCGGCGGCACTGGGGACACGCTCGGGACCCGGCATGCCCAACATCATGAGCGAGGACGATGGTCAAACCTGGGTCGAGCGACCACCGTTGGGTTTTCGCTGCGTGATGACGTTTAGCAGCATCGTCCGCCTCCGCGATGGTCGCTACTTGGGGCTTTATCACAAAGGACCTGACGGAAAGGATCGATCCCCGCTGCACGTCCTTCAAACAATCACATCCGATGGAGGCCTCTCCTGGTCTCAGCCGCGCGTCGTGGCGGAGGTGGAGGGTAAAGATCCCTGCGAGCCGTTCGTGTTCCGTTCGCCTGATGGGAACGAACTGTGTTGCTTGATGCGTGAAAACAAACGCACCGGACGCAGCTTGATGATGTTCTCCAGCGACGAAGGCGACCACTGGTCGCCGCCCAGAGATGCGCCTTGGGGACTGACGGGAGATCGACACGTGGGTGTCCGGATGGCAGACGATCGCTTTGTCTTTGCCTTTCGCGACATGGCGAAGGGCAGCCCCACGCGTGGCCACTTCGTCGCCTGGGTCGGAACGTACGAACAACTAAAGACGGAATCCAGCACCAGTGATCAGGAATTCGGGCCATACCGAGTCAAGCTGTTACACAATCACGCGAAACGAGTCAGCGACTGCGGCTATCCAGGCTTGGAGTGGTTGCCTGACGGAACGATCGTGGCAACGACCTACATCAAGTATCAGCCGGGCCCTGAGAAACACTCGGTCGTCAGCACTCGGTTCCGACTGAGCGAATGGGACGCACTGTTGACGTCCCAGCAAGACTGATCCGAACCGTGATGCGATCTGAGCGGGTAAGAGGGGGCAGACGCCGATAGCGGGAACGGCCCTTCGGGTGCTTCGCACGATCGATACCTGCCCCCTTTTGCCGTGCCCTTTACCCGATACACCGTTTAGTGGTCAGTGCTTAGAATTTGGTCGTACCAATCCACCCCCCAGGAAAGTCACATGAAAACGCTTCGCCACAGTCTGCTTTGCTTGGTCGCCTTGGTCATTTACGTCGGTTGCAAGCCTGCCGAAACACCTCCAACCGCCAGTGTCTCGGACGCATCGACCGACCATGATCATGACCATAGTGACCACGATCATGACCATGACGACCATGCGCACGATCACGACGACCACGAAGGTCACGACCACGACGATCACGACCACGACGGTCATGATCACGGCGATGCCGATGCGGCTCAGGCCAAATACCTGGTGCTGAGCTACAAGGAAGCGCTCGAGAAGCTGAAAACGATGAATGACGAGATCGCCAAGATCGCCACGGGTGAAGCGGTCGATGACTCGCACGGACCGCTGCACGAGGTCGGACACCTTTTGCTGGCGCTCTACAAAATCGCCGAGAAGGACGGCATCGTCGACGAAGGGCTCGACATCATCGACGAAGAGTCGGACGCTCTGTTCACGCTCTTTGACAAAGTCGACTCAAAGCTGCACGACAAGAAAGGGAAGGACTACGAAGAAGTGTCTGATGCGATCAAGGCTTCGATCAGCAACTTGGAAGCGGTTAGATAGCCCTTTCACCAGGCCACTCCCAACGCCAGCCTCGGCTAGGCAAACCATGGCCCGTTGCCCACCAGTCGACCTTGTGGGGCCGAAGGCCCGGGCATTTGCCTAGCCCAGTCCGCAGGGCTAGGAACTTCGAAACACCAACGAGCATCAGGGCCAACGGCCCGGATGATTGCGTCGTTACGGTTCAACTGACCGGGCTGTTGGCCCTAGCGTCTGATGGGGGCGACCTCTCACCCGGTCGCTGGCCTGGGCTAGGTAAAACATGGCCCGTTGGGCCGGACGACGGAACCGAGACTGCGTCCCAGCCTATCAAAGGCCACTGCTTCGCGGTTCTGGAACGACGCATCTTGTGGCCGACGCTGCGTCGCACGCCGTTGCCGGCCGTCTTTCGCTTCCCTAGCTGCGAATCAGCGATGCTGGTTTGAATGCGTTCGGCGCAGCGGTCGTCCCGCGGAGGGCTCTGGACAAGTGTGGTCACTCTCGACCCCATGTCCGTCCACGCCTCCCTCCGCCGGAGCCCAACAGGATGAGCCTGCCTTCGCCCCCACCAAACGACTCTGAGCCGCATGACCCTGCGTCACCCGTTCAACCGAACCAGCCGTTGCCATCAGGGCTCGACTCCGCTGATGCCCAACCTACCGTCCAGACTGGTTCTGGCGATCCTCCTGCCCTGCTAGTCCGGACCCTTCAGCTGGCGGCCAGTCCGCAAGCTGTGTCCATGATGATGGGCTTGGGAAGTGTCTTGGCATTGGCAGGAGCAGTCGTCTGGCTGGTCAGCTTGGGCGTCTTCAAAGATCCGCACGTTGCGGCGGCGGGACTTGCGACGGGAACCCTGGGTGTCTTGGGCCTGGGCTGGTGGTTGACCCTCGCAACACGCTACCAGACCGCAGGCAAAGGACTGGCCGGGCTAGCCTGTTTGCTGGCTCCGCTGAACCTATGGTTTTATGTCGCCCAAGACCTCTTGCAACTTGATGAGGGGCTTTGGCTGCCGGCGGCCGCGCTGTGCGGCCTTTACGGTGCGACCGTATGGGCGCTGCGAGATCCCAAATTCATGCTCAGCATTCCGGTTGGACTGACCGCCACCGTGATGCTGTTGGTTGCCGACGTCGCGCCGGGACAGTTGCAATGCTTGGTTTACTGCAGTGCTTGGATCACCGGCCTGGGGTTTGCCTGGATGATGGGCGAGCGACTCTTTCTGGCTGACGAGTCGGCGACCTTCACGCGAAAACGATTCGGTGGGCCGCTGGCCCGGTGCGGTTTAGTGCAGATGTCATTCGGCTTGCTACCGCTGGCAATCACACGAGTCGTTGGACACGTCATGCAAGTATCACCCGACGGTCGGATTGGCCGCTGGGCACTGGGCCAGGCCAATGCACCACTCGAGATTGCTCTTTGGTGCCTGGGGGCCTTTGCGTTCTGGTTTGCTGGTCACATCGTGCTGCGGCGTCGCG
>JBCCUO010000021.1:0-13283 GCA_039196805.1 Planctomycetota bacterium
GAAATTCATCAACAGTTCGTTGACCAGCACGTCCTCAGGCAAAATCTGCACCAGGCGATTGGGAAGCTCGCGTTTGGCCTGCAGAAGATCTCGCATCTTCGTGTGGGCTCCGAACGGGTTCATCCCGCTGAGCAACTCGATCAGTACATAACCCAGGCTTGCCAAGTCACTGCGGGGCGTCGATTCGTTGTTCTCCAACACCTCCGGCGCGGCGTACAGCGGGGTACACTCGCGCTCGCGGGGCGGCGCTTGGTAGTCAAACGCCGAACCGATATCGATCAGCTTGGTGTGCCCCGAACGTTTCAGCATGATGTTCGCCGGCTTGACGTCGCCGTGGACCACGCCTTCGCGGTGAAGCGCCGCCAGTGCGGTCAGGCATTCCCTGACGATCGCGACCGCGATGCCCGCTTTGAACCGCGACTGCTCCGGGCCTTCAGTGATGATCACTTCGTTGATGTACGTCCACCGACTTCCGCTGACGCCATTTTCCAGCAGCTTGAGGCAGACCGGTGAAGTGAGTTGCCGGACGTCGTATCCATCGACCCACTCCATCAACATGATGCGGATTCGGTGCCGTTCAAAGAAATTGTGCACGCCGACCAGATTGTCATGCTGGATCAGGGCGATCTTGGCAGAGATCGACGCGATTCGCCCCATCGCCTCGTCGTACGCCCGGGAGTCGCTGTAACGCTCAGGCGAAAAGATCTTCATTGCCACCGGAACGGTGAACGAATCCGTCCCGCGGTATTCACTCAAGTACACCTCGCCCTGCCCACCACGGCCCAGCAACCGACCCAAATGATGATGGCCGGTCCAGCTGATTTTCTCGCTGCGCGTCAGTTCATCGTAACGCTTCAGCAGCAGTGGGTCGGTCTCACGAACTTTAGACCCATGATAGGTCAAAGTCGGATTGGGCTCGAATCGCGTCGTCGATTGCATGTCTCATTTCCGTCATCCGTGCACAAGTTTGACAAGCATCGTACTCAAAGCCCTCCAACACACAATTGGCAAGGTGCCAGTTTGTGCGCGTGACCTTCCGCACGTCGTTAGCTGGAAAGCTCACGAAACGATCCACGAACGTGCCAAACTGGAACGTAGCGAAGGTCACTGCCTGAAGTGTCGATCGGATCGGATGCCGTCAAGCTACCGACTTTCTGCGGCTACCGCTCGGAACTCTGGCGAGTCCCGCTGCGCTAATGATGATGGATCGTCCCTCAGGATGCCGCAGCAACGACTGCGTCGGCGGTGATGCCGAAATGCTCGTACACCTTCGCGTAGGGACCACTTGCCCCGTAGCCTTCCATGCCGACGAACTTGCCATGGCTGCCGATCCAACGGTCCCAACTCATTCGGATTCCCGCTTCGACGGCGACACGCATGGTGACAGCGGGCGGCAACACGTCGTCCCGATAGGCCTGGTCCTGCATCTCAAACAGGTCCATGCAAGGCATGCTGACGATTCGCACCTTCTTTCCGGCGGACGTTAGCGTTTCGGCAGCCTCGACACAGAGGCAAAGCTCACTTCCGCTGCCCATCAAGATCACATCGGGCGTGCCTTCACAATCCAGCAACACGTAGCCGCCTTTACTGCACCCGCTGGACGCGGCGAACTTGCTGCGATCGAGCGTCGGCATATTCTGCCGCGACAGGACCATTGCGCTGGGGTGGTCTGTAGTCAGCATCGCCGTCCGATAGCACTCCGCCACCTCATTTGCGTCACCTGGGCGGAAAACCAACAGCCCAGGAATCGAGCGACAAGCGGTCAGATGCTCAACCGGTTGGTGGGTCGGCCCATCTTCGCCCACGCCAATTGAATCATGTGTCAGGATGTAAAGCGTGGGTTGGTGCATGATGCTGCTCAATCGCATCGCACCGCGCATGTAATCCGTGAAGACAAAGAACGTGGCCGCGTAACCTCGCAATCCGGACAGGCACAGTCCGTTGACCGCCCCGGCCATCGCGTGCTCACGGATGCCAAAATGCAGATTGCGTCCACCGTATTGGTCGGGCAGAAACTGACCGGCACCGTCGAACTTCAAATCTGACTTGTTACTGGGGGCCAAGTCCGCCGATCCGCCGATCATGAACGGGACGTTCTTGGCGATCGCGTTCAAGACCTTTCCGCTACTGTTCCGCGTCGCATCGCCCTTGGCATCCGCTTCAAAGACGGGGATGTCCTTATCCCAGCCATCGGGTAACTTGCCGGCGAACATCGCTGACAGCTCTGCTGCTTTGGCTGGTTCGGCCTGTTGATAGCTCTTCCAAGTCTCGCTCCAGGTCGCGTAGGCGTCCGCACCTCGAATCCCCACGTTGTTCGCGAAGTGCTCCGTCACACCTTCGGGGATGTAGAATTTTTCTTCGGGCGGGAAGCCGTAAGATTTCTTCGCCAATTCGACTTCGTCCCAGCCCAGCGGCGCGCCGTGGGCACCGTGCGTGTTTTGCTTGTTGGGAGCGCCATAGCCGATGATGCTCTTGATGATGACGATGGTCGGCTTGTCGCTACACGCGTGGAAGGCTTCCAGTGCTTTGGCCAGCGAGTCGCGATCGTTGGCGTCATCCAGGTGGACGACATTCCAACCCAGTCCCTGGAAACGCGTTCCAACATCCTCACTGAAAGCCAGGTCGGTGTCCCCCTCGATCGTGATGCTGTTGTCGTCATACAGCCAGCAAAGGTTGTCTAGCTTCAAATGGCCGGCGATCGAAGCGGCTTCGCAGGCAACGCCTTCCATCAAGTCGCCATCACTGCAGAGCGCGTAGACGTTGTAGTCGAACAACGTCAGGTCGGCGGTGTTGTAATTCTGTGCCAGCCACTTCTCGGCCATCGCCATGCCGACCGAGTTGCTGACGCCGGCGCCCAGCGGTCCCGTTGTCGTTTCGATCCCGGCCGCCTCGGCGTACTCCGGGTGCCCAGCACAGACGCTTCCGATCTGACGAAAATTCTTGATGTCCTCCAGCTTGATCGACAACTCGTCCGTCGGCTGGCCTGAAGCATCGGTCGCCCTGACACCGGCCAAATGCAGCGTGCTGTAGAGCAGCATGCTGGCGTGACCACACGACAGAACAAACCGGTCTCGACCCGGCCACAGCGGCTGGGCAGGGTCATAGTTCATGGTGTGATTGAAGAGCTGATACGCGATCGGTGCCAGCGCCATCGGCGTACCAGGGTGGCCGCTGTTGGCTGTTTGGACCGCGTCCATGCTGAGGGTGCGGATGGTGTCGACGGCCAGCGTCGAGAGGTCGGTCGAGGCAACGCTCATCAGTTCGGTAAATCCGTTCAGAATGGCTGTGAAAATAGATCGTTTTGACTCAGTTCGTTTCGCGAAAAATCGTACAAACCCCGGTCCTCAACAGGAAGGGGGACGTCGAGCCGGTTCTGGCGATGGTAAACTAGGAGACCGCTCCGGAGCCGATCATGACCGACCCCAAACCCTCTAAGCCCACCGATGTCCCGGGCGTTTCGGAGCCCCTACCGATGGTGGCCGAGGCAAAGGTGGATTGGGGCTACGAAGGTGTCGATCAGACCGATCCGGTGGGACCCTCCGGACATGCTCGTGGAATCGCCGTCAGTACTCGGCTGACGTCTTCCTATCGTCGTCGCCATCGGAAGAACGCCGTGGATGTCCAGCCAGAGCAGGTGATCGAGTGCCTCCGTCAGGCCGGTATCAAAAAATGGGTATTGATGGGGCTTCACGGCTACGTCGGCTACCTGCCGATGCCCCGCGCGACGCAGGACGTCGACGTTATGGTTCCCTACAGCCAGAAACGTCGCGCGGCCAATGCGATCGAGGCACAATGGCCGATGCTTGAAAAGCTGGAGCTTTCCCAAGTCATCCGGTTCAAGGATCCCGGTGACCCAGACCAGGACGGTGTTGGCAAGCCAGTCATTGACCTGATGATGCCCTTTGGGCGATTCCAAGAGCATATCCTTGACCACCACACTCTCGTCGACCCACAGACCGGGGATCGATATCCAACGATCGAAGCCGCCGTGGTGTCCAAGTATGCGGCGGTGATATCACCTCACCGGTCGTTCGAGAAGAAAGAACAGGATGCAGTGGATCTCCGCCGGTTGATCAAGCACAACCAAGACGCGATCGATCGCAAGAAGCTCGCGGAACTTGCCGGCATGGTCTACGAAGCGGGTGGTCAAGAGATCCTGGTTTACTTCGAAAACGCCATTCACGACCGCCCCTTCAAGAGCTAGTCGAATCGGCTGCTGACGTCGATGTCCCGCAGCCGTTAGTGGTTACCGAGGAAAACAGCGGAGTCAGGGTGGCGCTGACGCCAACCACGCAAGGACATCACCTGGTGGGGAACCGTTTCCAGCGGGATCTGCTGCGACGTTTGGCGATAGCGAACATCATCAAGCAAGAAAACTGCCTCGCCATTGGTCTGAAAGCCCGCGTACCTTAATCGCGCGACACGCTGGACCTGGTCACGCGATCGAAACACCCGCACCGAATCGGTCGCGCGGTTGAATGTGATCGAGATGGGGGTCGAGCCGATCACATCCACCAGGACGGCCATTGATGCGTCGGTGGGCGCGACATTGGTTTCATTTTGACGCAGCGGGGCAAGCGAGTAAGCGCGAGCCTTCCCATCGATTTCAATTCCAATGACCTCAGTGTTCTCCGGGAGCATCCTGGCTGCGCGGTACAGTTGCTCGACCAACGTGGCGGGTCGGTTCGCGACTCGCGCCAGCAGTAGATGATCGTCGCGTCCGACTGGGTAGACATCTTCAGGACCCAGAGACCGATCGCGCGACGACAAACGCGTTTGACTGACCACCAATGCAGCAACCGGTGATCGAATGGAATCGTCCGAGGTCAAAAGCGGTACCGAATAGGCGACGCCGGTGCTTGCCAGCATCAAAACCAGGGTCCACACGCCAAGCCGAAGAACGAACTTTCGACTTGGACTCCGTTCGTTCTGCTTCATTGGTTGCAACATAGGGTTCCCTCCCGATAGCCAACGTGCGTGCACGCCGGACATCGGTTGTCATGTGAGCTATTTCGTTGAACACCTACCGCGGTAACAAGGTTTCGTCATTTCGTTTCGACTTTCAATGGCAAACTTCCGCAGGGGAAGCGGCGTTGCGTCCAGCGTCCTGATGGCCTTCAATGCAGGACCCTAAAGGAAGAAAACCGAACTGTTTTGGTCAAGTTTTTTCGGAGCCGATCAGGTTGTCTCGCCCCAACGTCATCTTCATCATCACGGATCAGCAGCGTTTTGATACGATCGCCGCGCTCGGCTATCCGCACATGGAAACGCCACATCTGGATCGGTTGGTCAACGAAGGAATCGTGTTCGAGCAATGCCACGTCACAGCGGCGTCGTGTGCACCGGCACGGGCAAGCCTGTTCAAGGGCTACTTTCCTCACACAACAGGCATTTACCGCAACGCGGATCGCTGGCGACGCAGTTGGATTCAGCGGCTGAACGATGCCGGCTATCACTGCACCAACATCGGCGAGATGCACACGTGGCCGTTCGAGACCGAATTGGGATTCCACGAACGATACGTGGTGGAGAACAAGGACCGGTACCTGGAGGGACGCTACTACTTTGATGAGTGGGACAAAGCGTTGCGGTTCCGTGGTTTGGTCAAGCAGCAGCGCGAGCTGTATCGACAACGTGACGATTATCGAGAGTCACTCGGAGCCTTCGAGTGGTTGCTGCCTGAAGATTCGCACCCGGACAATTTCGTTGGAGATATGGCTTCCTGGTGGATTCGTAGCCATCCTCGGACCGAGCCGTTATTCCTTCAGATTGGCTTTCCGGGGCCGCATCCGCCCTACGATCCCGTCCCCGAGGTGGCGAAACGCTACTTGGACAAACAAATCCCGCTTCTACCGGTAACGGCGGCCGAACTGGATGCCCAGCCTCCTGCCCTGAAAGAGTTGCGTCAACACAATCACGACGTCGATCACGATTCCGTGGTCGCGCTGCTCAATCCCACCGATCAGCAACGACATCGTCAGCGCGCGTTCTACTGCGCGAATGTGACGATGATCGATCAGAAAGTGGGTGAGATCATGAGTGCCCTGGAAGAGTCCGGTTACATGGACAACTCCATCGTGATCTTTACTAGCGACCACGGCGATTGCCTGACCGATCATGGTCAGAGTCAAAAGTGGACGATGTACGAACAGATCACGCGGGTGCCACTGATCGTGTGGGCTCCCGACCGTTTCGGTGGCTCACGCAAGGTTCGGTCACTCGTCCAGCAGATGGATCTTGGACCCACGATACTGCAGTGGGCGGGTTTGCCCGTACCGGAGGATTGGGAAGCCATCTCACTGGTCGATGCGTTGGATCCGTCTCGTCCCTTCAACGGACGCCCGTACGTTTACTGCGAACAGGCACAAGATGGCGTCCTGACCGGTTGTCAATTCATGACCATGGTTCGTAGCGAGACTCACAAGCTGGTTCATTTTCTGGATGAACCGCACGGTCAGCTGTTCGACTTGGTTGGCGACCCAGACGAACTAAAGAACGCCTGGAATGACCACGACCTGCTGGAGGAAAAAGAGGAGCTATTGAGTGAGCTTCGCGAATGGCGCATCCGCAGTGGGCTGCACACGAAAGATTGGTCGCAGGACTGGCGTTAGTCTCGCTGACACTGACTGTCGGGGACGGTTCAGAGCGGTTCAGAGCAAGGACCGGCATGAGCTTCGCTGCATCACATTCCATTCATCATCTCCTACGGAGTCGACCTACCATGCTGCCTCACTTTCACCGCTTTGCGCCACCCTTGCTAGCGCTGACCACCCTATGTGTGTGCGTGTTCGCGTCCCCAGCCAACGCGGAATCGCCGGCCACCCCCGCGAAGGCCAAGGTCTCGGGCATCGATCCATCGTTGATCAGCTCCACGATCTCCCCGGGTGAGAACTTTTATCTCTACGCTAACGAACGTTGGTTGGAAACGACCGAGATTCCCAGCGATAAAGCAGATTATGGCATCTTTACGGTTCTGGCCGACCAGACGCGAGTGCAGGTGCGGGCGTTGATCGAAGCTGCCGCCGAAGAACAGGCGGATCAGGGATCGCCCGCGCAGAAAGTTGGAGATCTGTACCGCAGTGTCTTGGCAACAGAGAGTCGCAATCAGGCCGGACTGGACCCGGTCCGACCATTGTTGGAAAGCATTCTGTCAGCCGGCGACAAACGCGAGTTGGCGGGAGTGATGGGAACGCTGATGCGTCAGGGCGTCGGAGGTCCGTTGGTTGCGTACGTTTACTCCGATGCAAAGGATAGTGACCAGTACATCGTCTACTTGACGCAGAGTGGGCTGACGTTGCCCGATCGCGACTACTACCGCGAAGACCAGCCAAACTACGTCAAGCTGCGCGGTGAACTGTTTGCCTACGTGACCGAAATGTTGACGCAGTGTGGAGTCGACAATCCGTCCGCCCAGGCATTCATGTGCGTTCAGCTTGAACAGTCCATTGCCAATGCCCAGTGGACCAACACGGAGAACCGCGATCCGGTCAAGACCTACAACCGCACGTCCGCGGAAGAATTGGCCGCGTCGGCTGGGCAATTCGCCATCTCCGAGATGTTAGAGAAGGCTGGATTGGGCGCTGAATCGGAACTGGTCGTACGCCAGCCGAGCTATCTGAAGCAGTTGGGCAAGTTTTGGGACGCCTACACGCTCTCTCAGTGGAAGGCATATCTGATGCTGCGGACGATCGACGCGTATGCCGGTTCGCTTTCGGAGTCGTTAGAGAAACGGCACTTTGCGTTTCACAATACGGCGGTCAAGGGAATCACGGAGCAAAAGCCACTTTGGGAACGTGGTGTCAATACGACGGGAAGTGTCTTGGGCGAACTGGTCGGACAGTTGTACGTTGAAAAACATTTCACCGCCGAGGCGAAGCAGAGAATGAACCAGCTTGTGGAAAACCTCAAGCAAGCGTTCCGTAAACGGATCGAGTCGCTCACTTGGATGGGGGAAGGAACCAAGCGGCAAGCCCTGCAGAAGCTTTCCAAATTCACGACAAAGATCGGCTACCCTGACCAGTGGAAGGACTACAGTGCATTGCAGATTGGCGATGGCGTGCTGGCCGAAAATCTGATCGCGGCGGCCGAGTTTGAACATAGGCGTGACTTAGAAAAACTGGGCGGACCCGTTGATCGAAACGAGTGGCACATGACGCCGCAGACGATCAACGCCTACTACAGTCCGCTGATGAACGAGATCGTATTCCCGGCCGCGATCTTGCAACCGCCGTTCTTTAATATGGCTGCCGATGACGCGGTCAACTACGGCGGGATCGGTGCCGTGATTGGCCACGAGCTAAGCCATGGTTTCGATGACAAAGGCAGCAAGTACGACGGCAACGGAAACCTTCGAAACTGGTGGACGGAGGAGGACCGCTCAGAGTTCGAAGCTCGCGCGGCTGGGCTGGTGAAGCAGTACACGCAGTTCACTCCGCTGGAGGGGGCCCACGTTAACGGTGAGCTTACCCTGGGGGAAAACATCGGCGATCTGGGCGGACTGAGCGTCGCGCACGCAGCGTACCGATTGTCTTTGCGTGGTGGTGATGCTCCCGTGATCGATGGCCTGACTGGGGACCAGCGGTTCTTCATGGGATGGGGGCAGATATGGCGACGACTCTACCGTGAACCGGAACTCCGTCGCCGCTTGATCGTGGATCCCCATAGTCCCAGTGAGTATCGCGTCAATGGGATCGTTCGCAACATGGACGCCTGGTATCAAGCGTTCGATATACCCCATGATTCCGAACTGTTTCTTGCACCCGAGGAGCGGGTGCGTATCTGGTGACGTCAGACGACGACCGGGATGCTGCAGCGGATCTGACCCGACGCTGCGACGCACAGGGGGCGAACGATCCGAGCGTCGCTCTTCATTAGGTCAACCATGGGGCCCTCATCATAGTTGATCCCGTCCATCAACGGTTGATCGTCCAGGTGATCGCGATCATCCGTCAGAACGCGTATCAATGGACGATCGTACTGTCGATCGCTTCGCCGAATGACTCGTCCAATCTGACCATCGCTTAGCTCAACCAGCGAGCCGATCGGAAAGAGCGTTAGGTGACAGATGAATGCTCTCATCACCTTGGACGTGTAGAATCCGCGGTGCGCCCCCTGTTGCAACAGTTCGGCGATCGCGTCGTGAGGCACGATCGGGCTGCGGTCTTGAAAGCATTCCGTCAGCGACAGATAGTCGTCCACCAGGTTCAGAATCGGTGTATGGGGATGCAGTAGGTTCGCGTGAACGCCTTTTGGGAATCCTGATCCATCGGGTCGCTCGTGCACCTGCAGAATCATCAGCGAAACCTCGTCCGAGGCTGAAGCGACGCGGCTGATCGCGTTGGCGGACAGCAAGGGGTGCTTCTCGTATTGCCACTGCTGGTCAGCATCGAACTTCTTCGATAGCTTGCGGAACCGCGGCGGCATCAAATACAGCCCCATGTCATGCAGCAATCCGGCCAGTCCGATCTGCAAGACCTCATCGCTGCTTAGTTGCAGTTCCATTGCCGTGTTCATGGCAAGCAGCGACATGCGCAGGCATCGTTCCGACAGGAGTTGATTGTCGGTCGGGTCCAGCATCGATGCGATCGTTTGATCGGCGTCTTCGATCAGCATCTCTGCCAGTCCCATCGGCACGTTTCGAAGCAAATCCGCTTCCGCCGAAGCGAGGTTGTCAATCCGGGATCCGATGTTGTCCAGGAGCTTCGTGGCCTCCTGAATCTGGCGTTCGAAACGGACCTGGCGTTTGGCCGAGTAAGGTTCGCCCTCATGACGAGCGCGAAGCTGCAGACCCTCCGGCAGGCGTTCTTTGCGTTTCTTCTTGGGAGCGGGACGACGTTTTGCTTTGACACCCAGTAGGGCATCTAGGTCGCTATCGTTAACTTCGACAAAGTCGATCCCGCGGCGTTCCAACCCCTCCTGGAACGCCGTCGAGAAGACGGTCCCTTCGCTCAACAGCAGTC
This sequence comes from Planctomycetota bacterium, assembly GCA_039196805.1. Lineage (GTDB taxonomy): Bacteria > Planctomycetota > Planctomycetia > Pirellulales > Pirellulaceae > JBCCUO01. Next base: position 9,960 of record JBCCUO010000021.1, read on the forward strand.
GCCCGTCATCGTCGTAAACGGCTGACGTGCATTTCGCACCCGGGATCAGCTCTGAGACGGCGATCCGTACGCGTTTGTCACTACTCATTGCCCCAAAACTGCCCGGTTGGAGTCCCACGTTCGATCAGATCTCGAATCACCCGGTACCCGAACTCCGGCTGGTCAAGTCGCTTCCCCGGCGAACAGTACGTCAACGTCGCATCAATGTGCTCAAAACGATTGCTTTCGGGACCCTCTAATGAGAGGGTGCGTTCGGCGATCCGAAAGAGTCATGACGTCTGTACGGAATCTGCTGCCCCAATGGGCACGCTGGCGATCGTGGCCACAGAGTCGCTCCCTCCCTTTCCACGACTCCGGAAGGGGGGACGACGACCCGTGGAGCAATCCCTCGACCCATAAACGGACGTAGTCGAGTTCTCGACTCGTGCGCGATGACATGGTGCTTCGCGAGCCTCGACGGGACGTCATTGCTGACGGCCTAGCGACGCTGGCGGAACTGGGATCACGCAGAGCCGCGAAGTCGCAGAGTTGCCGAGCGTAGACTCCTTGGCGCCTTTGCGTGAGACACTCTGCCCCCGTTGGTTGGGCGCCGACAATCGCGCTTTCGAGTGTTTGGGTGTACGCGGTGGTTTACCGATAGGCGTAGGCATCGATGGTGGCCTCGGCCAGGCTGCGGATGATCATGCCTTTGGCCAGTAGCCGGGTGACCGGGCAGTTGCGTTTCTTGTCGGGCGTCACGATGTTGCTCGCTCAACGGGGACGGAGTCGGGAAGTCACTCCACGTTGCTCACTCTACACGCAAACCCCGGCCGCTTTGATCGAAACGTCAGCTACCACCAGCCTCCGGCCGACGATTGACTGCCTTCGATGCAGCAACGAAGCCCGCGACATCCCAAACCGCCGGCGTCGATGAACAGAGACGCGTCGGGTTTGCTGGCGGACGAATCGAACGTTTCGATCGAGCGTCGCTGTGTCTATTCGGTCGTCGATCGAATCACGTCATGTAGCTGGACACGGTTGGGTCGAGACCCAAACAACGTCGGCCCATGAATCACAGGTCGTTCGGACCGCGAAAAGCCCATGGCGTTGGTATCGAACCGAAGAACGCAACGTCGCCGATCAAGAATCCGGTTGGCGAACGTCCGCAGTCAGCGGGACGGGAAAGCTGGCTTCCCATTTGTGAATGGCTGACAGTCTGCCTCCGGTGCAGCTCATGCGTCGCTCCCCAAGCTGCATTCCAAGGACCCGTGTACGCTACAGTCCGTTACGTGATACACGGACGGTCATCGCGCTACTCGTTCTTCCTCCGTTTCATGACGACAAGTGCTGCGAGCGTTCCAAGCACGCCACAGATGATGCCGCCGATCAGTGAGGTGATATCGAATTCCATATGTGCCTATCCAGAGCAGGGGGCAAACGAATGAAGTCGGTGGTGACTGGCAGTAACAAGTATGAGATCGACGTGTAGCGCATCTTTTCGTTGACTGTTCTGGCGAGATTGCTCACTACAGACGGCGGCATGAAACATCTGTCCGGCGAACGACAGACGTCAGCGGGAACGGCGATTCGATTTTTCGTTTGTAAGAGCGCCACGCCATCCTCAGTTGCACGGAATGGCCACAAAAACCTGTATCGTCAACGCCAATCCAAGATTCGAATCATGATTATCGACACCGGGAGAAGCAAAGGCAACATGCAGATCGTGAAAGCGGCGACAGTCATTCGCGACCGCCGAATCACGATCGCAAGAAAAGCAGAGAAAGCGCACGTCAGCCAGCAACACACGGATATCGGCAGCCAAAGCCAGATCCATTCCTTAGCATCATTGCCCGACAGCCGTCCCTCCCACACAAATCGCGTCGACAAAAAGAATGCGATGCAGAACAGGAAGAGAAACATGTAGGCCCCGAAAACGAGGCGGCTCTCGATCCGAACATGCGGTTCGCTCGCATTCGTAAACTGAGGATTACAGGATTGGTAGGGGTTCTCTTTCACAACTAGCCGAGGCGGGTAATGGAAAGCACCACGCAGGCACGTACGCGTGATCTGACGCCCAACGGACGTGCTATTGAGTGTTTGGGTGCATGCAATGGTTTGCCGAAAGACGTACCACGCTGAAGAACCCGCACCCATCGCGTTGTCCCAGAACTGAATGTCGTTCAGGCCTTTGCTCTCGCGTTACCACCGGGGGCTACACTCGCTGCCGTGGCGGAACACTTGCTCCTGAGTGGGTCTGGCCATCTCGCTGGGCAACGTCAATGACTCGCCGCTGCGATGTTTACACGTCAGTGACTCGACTCGTTTGCGTGCATCGCATTGTTGTCCGCCAGCTTCGCAAGCATCAACACGCTATTCAGGTTGCAAGGGGAGACTGCGACGCCGAATCAACGCAGTCAAGCCGACGAACGCGGTAAGCACCACACCGGAGCTTGGTTCAGGCACCGCTGTGATTCGGACATTGTCAATGCCGTGCGCTTCTTCACCGAACAATGCTTCGACAGAGAGTTGAATGGAGGTTACATCGCCCAAGATCGATGCCCATTGAGACGATGAAACACCCCAAGTCGTTGCGTCGAGGCTAGCGGAATACGTTTGCCATGAATTGGCTGGAGGAATTGCACCACCGGGGGCAAGATCAAGCGACGCAGAACCCGCCGTTCCCGTGATCACAAAGACGCCGTAATCATCGGGATCACTAAAGAAGTTCCCTCCGCTGCCCAGTAAGTTCCCATCAAAAGAAATCGTCCCCCCGTTGAATGAGGTTAGGTCACCAAGAAACTTGTTCGGTGCGAAGATATGGGCATTGTTGGTTCCCTCGTCATTGTCGATGAACAGGAATCCGCCTGGATTGCCGTCGCTTGCGTTGTGCTGAAACAGCCCGGTCTCATCGGTGGTCCACCCGTCTAGGTCGGAATCAAACGTACTGGCAATGTCGGCGGAGGCCAAGACGCAGGTTGCAAGTATCGCTGAGCACGTGAGGACTAATCGATACATCGGAATCTCCTGTTGTCGAATCTCGTAGAGCGTCAATGTGAACAATCGCGTGTGGAAAAGAACTTCTTGCGGATAGCAAACTGCGATCTATCCGTGTACTAGGTAGACGGATAGATCGGGCGTTGAACCTTGTCGGCTAGCCCCGAGTTGCTCAGAGACCTTCCTGGAATACTGATTAGAACAGCATCCGCTGGGTGGAGCTAGGTTGTGGCTGACCAGCATCGACTTCGGTGTCCCTTGCACCTTCGACGCCGCTTTCTAGGTATCAGGCGCACCAAGCCAAAAAGCGCTCACCCATCGCGTTGTCCCAGAACCGAATGTCGTCCAGGC
>JBCCUO010000022.1:0-13277 GCA_039196805.1 Planctomycetota bacterium
AAGCGATGACGGTTTGCCGTTTCGCAAATGGCCTCCAATTCGGGAAGGCTATAAACGGTCCCAAACTCGGTCGACTGCGTTACGCTTAGCACTGCCGGCTTGGAAACGTGAACATCGCGTCGGCCCTGCACCAGGTGGTCCACTTCGTCGACATCGATCTTGCCATCAGCCCCGCCGACGGGCAACAGCTTGGCACCGCCTGAGAAAAACTCGGGAGCCCCGCACTCATCGGTGTTCACGTGGGAGTGACGATGGGCCACAACGGCATGGTAGCTCTGGCAAATCGAAGCGAGCGCCAGCGAATTGGCGGCCGTGCCATTGAACGTGAAATGGACCTGGCAATCGGTTTCGAACCGCTCGCGGATCGCGTTGATCGCGTGTTCGGTCCAAGTGTCGGCGCCGTAGGCGGCCGCCGTCCCAAGGTCAGCTTCTAACAGCGCTTCGCGGGCTGCCGGACACATTCCGGTTGTGTTATCGCTGGCAAATTGGCAGCCACGCGAAAACTTCCGGTTCGACGACGCTCTCAGATGCAAGCGGTTGTTTTCGACGTTCACGAGCGGCGGTGCATGGGAATCGATCAAACGCTAACGCGACAAGGAAACACATTCGGTCTCGACCGCGTCGGCGATCTCTCTGGGTTTGGTGCAGGTGAGGGTCAAGATGGTAAACAGGGATGATCGACGTGACTTTTTGCGTTCGACAATCTTCAACGGCATCCCCTGAATGATCGATTCAGCGTCCAAATCCGTTCGCCAGCCGATGTGACGCATCACGCGACTGGCTTTGGTGACCAGTCCGGACACGACTCGGTTCGGGCTGCGAAAGTGATTGATGATCACAATCGTTCCAGCGGGTCGGCAAACGCGAACGATCTCTTGCATCATCGAGCGCGGATTACTTACCACGCTAACGGTATGAAACGAGGTGACGAAGTCGAAGGTGGAATCGGCGAAGGCCAGCTCTTGAGCATTCATCTCGCTGACGTGAACGTGATTCCACTTTCTTGCCCGGATCAGGCTGCGAGCTTCCCGAAGCATGCTGCGTGAGAGATCAACGCCGGTGACCCGCGCGTGGCATGGATAGCTTGCCAAAGAGATCCCCGTGCCGACGCCCACCTCCAACACTGTGGCGTCTTTCGGAATGCTCAGCCCACGAATGCTGCGGTCGATTCTTTTACGCACGATCATCGGCCAAACCGCCTGATAGGCCGGGACAAAACGAGAGTAGATGCCACTTTGATGAGGCTTGGCCAAGGTGCTGCGGCGGCGTCTTGGCTCTTTAGGTTGCTGGTAGGTCATGCGGCATCCGTTTCGGGGTCGTCAACGTGACGGCGAAGGAGCGACTGAATGGGTGACGCGAAGGCGAACCAGCAGAACGCGACCGGCAGCGCAACCCAGTGGAGCAGGACGACTCCCAGCAAGGCAAACAAAGCCTGCCCGATTTGATGTGGCGGTCGTTGCCCACCAACCCATTGTTGGAAGAGGTGCGGGTAGTGAAATCGTGACACCATCAAGTAGGCCAGGACCAGGGCCAAGGCGGGGATGAAGTAGTGGGATGCGCCCAACACCCAAGCGGCCAACTGCTGGACCCAGGACGGGTAGCTGGCATCGGTTGTGAATTCTGCCAGGTCCGGCATCGCGATCGCGAATGCCGCCAACGTGCCTGCCGCGGCGGGGCTGGGCAGGCCGTCAAACCCGTCGTGCGCATCACCCTCGTGCGTCTCGACGTTGAAACGGGCCAGGCGAATCAACACGCATAGCGAGAACAGGACACCGATCGCCCAAGTCAGTCGCTGAGGAAACGCGTCGCTGATTCGCCAGACGATGACGGCCGGAGCGGTGCCAAAAGTGATTGCATCGCAAAGGCTGTCCAGTTCGGCGCCAAACTTGCTGGCCTGACCGGTCAACCGCGCGGCCGAGCCATCCAACGCATCGAATAGCATGCCAGCAAAGATCAGGATTCCGGCCGCGAATAACTTGGTTTCTTCGGTCCAAGGGAGTGTTGTGCTCACCGCGATCGCGATCGATCCCAGCCCGCAGGCGGCGTTGCCTAGTGTCAGCATCGTTGGCAACACAGCCAAATTGATCCGCCGCTTTCGTCGGCGTCCGCGCCGCCCCAGTCGGCCGAGTGGCCCAAATCGATTCTGTGTCGCGCTACCGTGGTGATGGATTACGGCATCTTCCTTGACATCCTCAGCGGTGGTTGCCGGATCAGCCACATGATCAGTCGTTCGCTGCAGTTCGCGTTTCAGTTCACTCATGGGATGAACGTCAGGACGACGATCGTAACGGACGGTAACGAGCCAAGATCGTGCTGCCGGCGGACAGCTTGTCGCCGAGTTGAGCTTTGATCTCGAGCGACTCGTCTTGAGGGATCAGCAACTCGGTTCGGGATCCCAGCTTGATCATGCCAAACATTTCTCCCCGTTCCAGGATATCGCCAACCCGTGACCAACAGACAATTCGACGGGCAAATTGTCCGGTGATCTGTCGCATCCGAAACGGACGGTCTGTCGCTTGCGAGGGCTGAACCAGCAAATCGAGATGCTCATTCTCGCGTGCTGACTCTGGTTTCAAGGCGTTGAGAAACTTGCCGCGTTGGTATCGGATCGCGAGCACGCGCCCGGGCAAGGACGCGCGATTGGCGTGGACGTTGAAGATCGAAAGAAAGATGCCGAATTGAACGCAAGGCCCAAGTTCCGGATCTTCGACTCGGTCGATCTGCACCAACTTGCCGTCGGCTGGTGACACGACGCAGAAATTGTCAGAAGGGACTTGGCGGTTGGGATTGCGAAAAAACCAAGCCGTCAGTCCTGACAGCACCAAGCACGGCAACGCGAGCGGCCACCACACCAACGCCAACACAGCACCCAGCAGCAGGAACCCGCCGCCGATCAGCAGCAGTTCAGCTAGCCCAGCCCGCACAAACGGGAGGGAATCTCGCCAACTAAATGGGTCATCGGCATCCGCCCACCAATAACTATCCTGGTTGCGATAGTACTTCATGTCGCGGGAGTCGACTGGATCCAGCGGTAGCGAGCCACGGTGCCCCTGGCGGGTCGCCTGCATGCGAAGCACGAAACCTGGATACGTTTGCCGCAACAGGTGTCGCCTGAGCCGGCCCCACGCCAATTCGATCGACATCACGACTCCGCCGCCTGGTTGGATCGTGCTTAGCTGGGGATCCATGAACTCCACGACCGACGGATCGCTGATTGTGTCCTTCGTGTTGCTTGGGCCGCGACGCTCGGGTGGTGACGGATCAGCGACAGGAAAGGAATCAGCGCGCTCAGCATCCGCGTTGAGGGCCGCAGCGGAATCGCGATTTGACGGGACGTTCATGGCTGGACAGCGTATCCGCTATAACCGACGAGTGTCGATATGATGAATATTCTGCAAGGTTGAAGTGATGATGACTCCGCGCTACCTGATGCCGTTCGACTCGCGCAAAGCGACGCACCGCTTCACCGATGTGTTGGTGATCGGCGGCGGGCTGGCAGGGCTCCGGGCGGCCCATTCGGTCTCCCCCGATCAGTCGGTGTTGGTGGTGACCAAGGACCAACTGCGCGAGTCCAACAGCACCTACGCTCAGGGCGGCATCGCAGGTGTCATCGATCCGGATGACTGTTTCGAGTCGCACGTCAACGACACGATGATGGCGGGGGGCAACCTCTGTGATCGTGACGTCGTTGAGATGGTGATCCGCGAAGGACCCAATCGGATCGAGGAGTTGATTCGCTGGGGAACACGGTTCGACGAGGAGACCGACGGCGTCCTGGAATTAGGACGCGAAGGTGGCCACAGTCATGAACGAATTGTTCATGCCATGGGTGACGCCACCGGTCAGGAGATCATGCGGGCCGTGATCGCTCGGACGCACGAAGTACCGAACATCGAGATTTTGGAAAACACTTTCACGGTCGACCTGCTGACTTACGAAGGCAAGTGTTTGGGGGCGATGATCATCGATCCCGTGGGACAGTCGATGATGGTTTGGGCCAAGGCAACCATTCTTTGCACCGGCGGCGCCGGCCAGGTTTTTCGAGAATCGACCAACCCGCCCGTGGCGACAGGCGATGGAATCGCGATGGCTTATCGTGCGGGCGCTGAACTGCGCGACATGGAATTCGTACAGTTCCACCCGACGGTGCTGTACATCGCCGGTTCGTCTCGTTCGCTGATCACCGAAGCGGTCCGCGGCGAAGGTGCTCACCTAGTCGACTCAACCGGCCATCGATTCATGCCGGAGTACGATCAACGCGCCGAACTTGCGCCCAGAGACGTCGTGAGCCAATCAATCGTTCGGCAAATGGATGCGACACAGCATCCGTGCGTCTACCTGGACCTGTCCGATCTGGATGGCGATGAAGTGCGCAGCCGGTTCCCCGGGATTGCCGAGGCGTGTGGCAGTTTTGGTTTGGACATTGCCACTGACCGCATTCCGGTGCGTCCTGGGGCTCACTACTTCATTGGCGGCGTCAAGGTGGATCGGCAAGGCAAAACCAGCCTGCCAGGGTTGTGGGCGGCAGGCGAGGCGACCAGCAGTGGACTTCACGGCGCGAATCGGTTGGCCAGCAACAGCTTGTTGGAGGGTCTGGTCTACGGCGCTAAAGCGGGTGAGGCCGCCTCGCGTCAGGCAGCGGAAGGTCCCCATACGATGGTCGCCAGCCGAATTCAGAATCCCGCCACCCAACCACGAGCTCAGTTTGACATTGCCGACGTGCGGGTTTCTCTCAAGAGTTTGATGGGACGGTACGTCGGTGTCGAACGCACCGCCGATGGTTTGCGAAAAGCTGCCGATTCGATCCACTCCTTTGCCAGCTACGTGATGCCGCATCAGTTTGATAGCGCCGAAGGGATCGAGCTGCAGAATCTATTGCTGACAGCGTCCTGCATCGTTAACGGAGCGCTTGCCCGCATTGAGTCTCGAGGGACCCACTTCCGTAGCGATCATCCGGTCGTTGATGATGAGTTATGTCGCCGCCATTTGACGCTGCGAATCGATGTCGATGGCGGTCATCCCCAGTGGGGAACACCGCTGCCTGAACCAGCGACGCCCGCCGATCGTGCTCGAGCGAGGGCCGCCGCAATCAACGCCTGACGGGGTGTTTTCGATTGCCTGCGAAGTCGTCAAGCTACCAGCAGGAAGTGGCGAACCATTCACCTTGTTCGTCGCCATTGCGAGTTGATTCACTTCGTGGAGGTCTGTCATGTCTGGTTCGGCCCAACCTTCCGGAGGCAATGCCTCGGGGGGCGGAATTCGGCAAGCCAATGTCGTTCAAGACGAAGGTGAGTTGCCCGTTCTGATTCACTCGCGCGTTGATGGACCGATCAGTCAATTGAGCTTCTTGCGCAAAGCTCTGTTGTTCGCTGAATTGGCCATGATCGCCTACAACGACGAGGCGGAGGCCTCCAAGGCGGCCGAGTTTGCCGGATTCCCGGAATCGACGTTCTACGACCGCGATGGATCTCAGGCTTACCGTTTTCGCAACGATCATGACTGCGTGATTGCGTGCCGGGGCACGGAACCGAACGAATGGAATGACATTCAAGCGGACGCCAACGCCGCGGCGGTCTTGGCGGAAACGGTTGGCAAGGTGCATCGTGGTTTCAAGAACGAAGTCGATGACCTTTGGCCGATGTTGGAAACCGCGCTGGTCAGCAACGACCAGCCGCTATGGTTCACCGGCCATTCACTTGGGGGAGCAATGGCAACGATTTGCGCCGGTCGTTGTTTCCTCTCTCACATTGCCAGCGTGCCCGAGCAGCTTTACACGTACGGCAGTCCTCGTGTGGGCGACAAACGATACATCAACTATGTCAAGCTGGACCACTTTCGATTCGTCAACAACAACGACATCGTCACGCGTGTCCCGCCGTCTTGGTTCGGCTATCGACATTGTGGGCGCGAGGTGTACATCAATCGCAACGGAAAACTGGGCGAATTGGGCCATCTCGCGAAGCGTCATGATCGCTGGCAAGGATTCTTGAGGTCGCTGAAGAGTTGGAAAGTCGATCATTTCTCGGATCACTCTCTGAAGGAGTATGTCGCCGCGATCCTAAATGCGATTGAGGAGAGCGAGGAAACTGTGGCAGCGGGGGGCGAGGCAGTGATTGCTGAGGACGTTGCCGCTGACGCCCCCAAACCACACGTCCCCGCACCCAAGCGGGATGCGGTAGATTCTGCCGTGGACCGACGTTCGGACGCCGCAGGCGCCCAGGGATGATGCCAGACGTCTATCACCATGCCGCGTGCCGACGTTGGCACGACCCAAAAAGTCTCCGCTGGATTCGCGAATGACCGACATGCCCGTCGACCGTGACCGTTCGCTAGACGGTTACCACGAAATCGAGGGAGTTCGTCTGAAGCTGGCTCCGGCCTACGACGCGCCTGCGCAGTGGATCGGCCAGCAGGAAGTGCTGATGCAGTTGTTGGCCTGTTGGATCACCGTTGATGATGCCGACTTGCCCCTAACCCCACGATTGATCGGGGCGCCCGGAGTCGGCAAGACACAGCTTGCGATTGCGGCCGCGAAGGCTCAGGGACTGCCTCTGTTCATCTACCAATGCACCGCCGACACACGACCGGAGGATCTTCTGGTCACGCCGGTGTTAAGCCATGGGGGCGAAATCGCGTACCACGCATCGCCGCTAGTCACCGCGATGATCACCGGCGGGGTTTGCATCCTGGATGAAGGCAACCGCATGAACGAAAAGTCGTGGGCTTCACTCGCGCCTCTTTTCGACGGCCGCCGGTATGTGGAATCGATTGTCGCGGGCATCACGGTTCCGGCGTCGAATCAGTTTCGCGCCGCCGTGACCATGAATCAGGACGAGTCGACGTTCGAGATACCCGATTACATCCTCAGTCGGCTCCAACCAACGCTACAGGTGGGATTCCCCAACAAGCAGGACGAAATGTCGATCCTGCAGTACCACCTGCCGTTCGCTGAGCCCGAAATGCTGGCGATGACCGTTGAGTTTCTTCAGCACGCCCACGAGCTGAAACTGGACTTTTCTCCTCGTGACGGCATCAACTTGCTTCGGTTCGCCCTGAAGCGAATGGTCCAGGACAGCGATCACCCGATTAGCCGCGATGACGCCTGGAAAGAGGCGTTAGTCAAATGCCTGGGTGAAGAGGCATCCGACTTGGACTCTCTGGCTCAGAACCGCCGCCGCACGCTTGGGGGGGATGCAGTTCCACTGGGGTTGGCGGATCTCTTCTTCGATCCTGATGACCCGCTGCATCCCGATCGCGATGACGACAGCGACGACTTCGATTCCGAAGACAGCTGAGCAGGTGCGTAAGTCACCCTCCTTTGCAAGGAGGTCCGAGCGTCAGCGCGCGGAGGTCGCCCCTGCCATAGCTTGCAAATCGCTTGTTCCCGGCCGCGGGGAACTTTTTGGCCGCCCGGACATCCAACGTGCCGGCGAATTGTGCTGATTGTGACGTTTCAGCGACGTTCCGGTCGCCTGTCGATCAATCTTGCAATCGCCAAGACCGTTACAAGCGGTCAACTCCGCAGCCCTTGCCGGCGCGTCTGAACCGACAATTTCGGCATTTGTTTGCGGCAATTTTGGCCCCAACTATACTCGGCGACTGGGTTTCCCGACGCGTCCGTGACAGACGCCAAGCGGTTCCTAGCTTGTCCAAGAACGCTCTTTTTTGCCGTCCCCACCTCCATGACTGCGGCATCAAAGTCGACTCATTCATACCCCTGATCCACCGGTTCTGATCCCGACTCTCCACGGTTTTCAGCCCCGGTACCGCCCACAAGGTTCGGTCTATGACCTCGCGAAAGCGGAAGCAATCCTTGAAGTCCACCTCTGAGTCCACTCTTCGCTCGCTCGGTTTGCGCTCAGGCGGCCGACCGGTCCGACGACGTGCAGCCGATCAATCGGCAACGACCGGCATGCGACGCAAGGCACTGATGGAAACCCTTGAGTCGCGGCAGCTGCTGGCTGGACCACAGTTAATCGGGATTCAGCCCAATCAGGGCGAACTGATTGTCGATGGCACGGTCCGCAACGAAGCGCCCCGCGTGCTGACGTTCCGATTCGATCAGGAACAGGACATCGACCCGGCAACCTACGACGGGATTCGCATTTCCCGCGCTGGCGAAGATGGAGTGCTGGGGTCCAACGATGATGTCCAGATCGAACCCGGCTTGGTCACTGCCGGTGACGGTAGCCCCAACGAAGTCGTCGTGCGGTTCGCGAACGCGCTTCCGGATGATCAGTACCGAGTCGAAGTATTCGGGTTCGATGATCCCGGTCGCGGGATCGTTGGCCTGCGCAACCAAGAGGGTGAGTTTCTGCAGCCGGCCGTGTCCGGAACCGTTGCCGACGTGATCGACTTCGATTTGCAGTTGGGCGCGCTGGTTGAATCGGTGGTTCCACAGCCGGTGGTTCGCAACGCCGACGGATCGCTGAGCCAAAATCGCGACGAGATTGTCGTCTACTTCAACGAAGACCCGCTGTTTGTCGAGGACGACGCCAACGGCAATCCGACCGAACGCTCGGCCGAGAACCCACGCTTTTATCAGCTGTTGCTGACGCATGACTCGGTCCGCACGACCGACGACGTGCTCTACTTCCCCGACAGCGTTGTTTACGACGAGGCGACGCATACGGCGCGTCTGTTCTTTGCTGACGACATCAATCAACTGCCTGGAGTTCCGGTCGGTGGTGGCACTTTCCGTCTGCGAATTGGCACGGCCGTCGACCAGCGTGTCGATTTGATCCTGGAACCCACGCAAGTCGATGTCGCCCCATCCGCACGCATCGACGTCGAGGGCTCAGAGTCCGGGCTTGTCATCCGATCACGAAACATCGGCGAGGGCGCCAGCGGCCAGCGCGTGCGGTTCGAAGACACAGGCAGCGGCGGCGCATCGGTGGTTTTGGACTCCAACAACGAGATCGTCTTCGACCTCGGGGGAGACACGCCAACAATCAGTGAATTGCGTTTGCTGGTTCAGGGCAATGTGGACGTCGATGCGTTGATCACGCTGAGCTTTGACTCGGCGACCGGCGGGGTTCAGCTCCCTGCGGGCTTGATTGGAGGTTCGGCGCTGACGTTGGAAGCTGCCGGTGACACACTTTCCACTGCCGTGGATGTGGGAACGTTTGGCGCCGACGATAGTTTGGCCAGCCTGGTCTATTCCGAAGCGATTGACCCGCAACAGACCTTCATCCAGCTGCCTGGCAGCAACGAAGATCCGGGACACCGACCATTCGACGGCGTCAGCCCGGCGAGTGCATCGGAGCATATCTGGGATGCGTTTGGCGCGGATCTGACCGACGGCATCACCGAGATCTCGTACAACTTCAACGGCATTTTTGATCGCGACACGCAGGGCAACGCGTTCGTCAATCAGATCACCGAACGGTCGAAAGACCGGATTCGCGAAGCTCTCGGCGTCTGGTCCAGCCAGATCGGCGTTCAGTTTCGTGAAACGGTGGATGAAGGGATCACCTTTGCCGTTGGCGACATCGCACAGCTTCAGCCGACTGGCAGCATCGTTAACCAGACTGCCCTGGGTTTCCGCGTTCGTCGCGACCCGACCTTCGATAACGCCGCGGTTGTATTCAGCAACCAGACTCCGTTCGAAACCAACTATGGCGAGGATTTCTATCGCAAGACCATGGCGGCAATTGGCTTTGCCATCGGGCTAGAGGAAGCGTCCGACCTGCCACCCCAGACGCTGATGGCCCTCGATTTCGGGTTCCTCAATGCATCCCTGGACCCAGCCCAGTCAGTTGATTTCCAAGAACCGGTGTTTCCAGGCAACTTTGACGTTCTTCACGGTCAGTTCCTGCATAACCCCAACAGCAACGACGTCGACCTGTATCGCTTCGAGGTCGACTTGGGAGATCCGAACAAGGCGGGTGTGTTAACTGCCGAGACGTTTGCTGAGAGGCTTTCCGATGCCAGTGGGCTCGACACAACGCTGACACTATTTGAAGAGGTGCCGGCCGCCGGACGCACCGACTTCGGTATCGGCCCAGATCTGTCGGTGGAATTCGAATTCGTCCAACCGGGTCGACTGGGGAATGGAGCAGGAGTCGATTTCATTCTTAGCAATCGGGCGGATACGAGCGTTCGCGTGTTTCAGCCGGTGGACGCATCCAATCAGCCGGTGCACAACAGAATTGTCGTAGATCTGCCTCGCAACGCTGTTGTGCCAGTGGGTGATGTGATCGATGCGATCAACAACGACCCAGTGGCGAGTCGAATCTTCCGGGCTCAGTTGATTGTCGGAGACGCCAGTACGGACATCGGTGCCAGCGAGATCACATTCCAGAACGTGTCGCTAACTGGTGGTGGCATCACACAAGTCAGTCGCAACGACGACTACTTCAGCGAAGACTCTCGTGTCGTCGCGACGTTGGATAGTGGTGTTTACTACGTCGGCGTCGCCGCCAGCGGCAACAATCAATACGACCCCGAAATCAGCCGAAGCGGTCAAGGTGGTTTGACCCAAGGCCGCTACGAACTGAGCCTGAAGTTCGAGCCCCAAGTCGACGAGACGGATGTCATTCGAGATCGAGACGGTGTTCGCGAAGGCGTGCCGGGTACGAGTCTCGATGGTGATGGCGACGGAGTAGCCGGCGGAGTCAATCAATTTTGGTTCCAGACCCGGTCACTCAATCGGGTAATCGACGTGGTCGCGGATGCTGATGCCATCACCGCTGGGCAGACCATGACGGTCGTCGGTGCAGATGGATCAAGTCGTACTTACGAGTTTGTGCCCAATGGTGGCCAGCCACGTGTTGGAAACATTGCGATTCGATACACAACGTCAGGGTTCCCGACACCTGCGGGTAGTCTGGCCGGTGCGCTGGCACAAGCAATCAACACTCAGCCGGGGGTCAACGTTTCACTGTCGGCCACAACACTCACTCTGACCGGCGAGCGTTCGATTTCCTTCTCGGAGGACTTCCGCGGTGTCGAAGTCTTCGGGCGAAACATCTTTGTCGACAAAACGGCTGGACCATTTGCCAGCGGTGGCTTGGATAGCCCCTTCAACAATATCAGCAACTCCGCGGTCGCCAATGCCTTTGATGCGGCGTTGCCTGGTGACATCGTCCGCATCGTTGGTAATGGTGGTGCCGACCGAGACATCGCGACTGAGGCGGATAACTTCAGCTATAAGATCGGTGTTTCTGACACCGGTGGCGTCACGCTGGAAGACGGCCGGAACATGGAAGTGCCGCAGGGTGTCACCACGATGGTTGATGCCGGTGCAGTGTTCAAACTGCGTGGTTCGCGCATCGGCGTTGGCAGCAGCAGCGTGCAAATCGACCGTAGCAACGGGGCGTTACAGGTCCTTGGTACTCCCCGCTTGGTGCAGCTGTCACTGCAAGGCGAAGAGGTCGCGACCACGCTGATCGGCGACGATGATGCGGTGATTGGTAACTTCTCTGATGGTGATGTGATCTTCACCAGCATCCGCGACGCGCAGGCCGACGCAGCTGCAACTGGACAGAGCTTGCCACCGTCGCCAGGAAACTGGGGTGGGCTCGTGTTTCGGCGTGACTTGGATCAACAGCAAGGTCGTCTCGACTTGGAGGATGAGGGCATCTTCCTGCAGCACGTCAATCATGCCGACATCCGCTACGGTGGCAGTAGCAATCTGTTTATCGACTCGGTGCAACAGCTGGTGAACCCCATTCAGCTGAACAATCTACGCCCAAACATTTCGTTCAACACAATCACGCAGAGCGCTGATGCGGCCATCAGCGCCTCGCCCAACAGTTTCGAAGAAACCAGTTTCCAATCACCTCGATTCCAACAGGCCGGAGCGTTTACCGCCGACTACGACCGAGTCGGGCCAACGATTCGCAATAACCAGATCGTTGATAACAGCATCAACGGACTGTTTGTGCGGGCTGAGACGACGTCGAATGCCCCCACCAGTGAGTTGGAGGTTGCCGGTCGTCTCGATGACATCGACGTGGTTCACTTCCTGTCAGAAAACATCGTGGTTGCCGGGACGCCAGGCGGGTCGATTCAAGATGGTATTCAACCCTCCTTGGCCACAGTCAGCAGTATCCAGTTGCCGGGCGGTTCCCTGGAACAGTCGCCTATCGTTGGTGAGTCCAACTACGAGTATCGATTGACGTTTGTTGACGCATTCGGCTTCGAGTCGTTGGGTACCGATTCTGCGGATGCATTCCAGTTAGAAGTCACCAACGACGCGTCCGCCGTGGAACTGACTGGACTGCCGCTGGTTAGCGATGACGGGCTTGGCTACGTGTCGCGTCGACTCTATCGCGCGGTGACGTTGACTTCAGCAGGCGTTCCGATTCCGGAGGACCAGCGAGAGTACATCCTGGTTGCCGATCTCAATGCAAGTTCAAGGAACTATGTTGACGACGGTTCCTTTACCGAAGGGCGATTGGACCTGGAACGCGACGGAATTCGGGGCCGACTTGACGGTTCCTTGGTGATCGATCCCGGTGTGATCTTGAAGCTGCAGGGTTCGCGAATCGAACTGGGGCAAGGCACGAATCTGATCGCCGAAGGCCTGCGGACTGATCCTGTTGTGTTTACCAGTTCATTGGATGATCGATTCGGCGCCGGCGGGACATTCGACACCAACAATGACAATGAAACGGGGGCCGGTCCTGCATCGCCAAGTCGAGGCGATTGGTCGGGGATCTATGCCGCACCAACGGCGCGAGTCAGCATGGACAACGCCGTGGTTGCGTACGGTGGCGGAATCAGTTTGATCGAAGGTGGCCAAGCTCGTGGTTTCGCGCCGATCGAGCTGCAGCAGGCTGAAGGACGCATCACCAACACCCGATTCGAATTCAATGAATCCGGCCAGGATGGTAGCGGAGACATCGGACGCGAGGGTCGGCTCAATGTCGAGCCATCGGTCATCTTTGGACGTGGGACCCAGCCCATCATTGTTGGGAATACCTTCATCGATAATCGTGGCGCCGTCGTTAACCTCGACAGCGAGTCACTGACAGATGAACGATTGACGGACTACGGTCGCCAAACGGGTGCTAGCGACCAGGCAATGGATTTGGAAGACAACTATGGTCCGCTGATTCGGCGCAATCGTTACGACGTCGTTGCTGCAGACGAAACGGAGGATCAGCAGTTAAGTGGCTTGGAGATTCGCGCAGGCGTTACGGTCACGTCTGGAACGATTTTTGACGACACTGATATCGTTCATGTTCTGCGCGACGGTTTGACGGTTGGCAATTTCCATAGCGCCGGTGGTCTGCGTCTTCAGAGCCGCGTTGATGAAAGTCTTGTTGTCA
>JBCCUO010000023.1:0-13083 GCA_039196805.1 Planctomycetota bacterium
ATCTGGACAAGAATGCCCTCGTGTCGCTGCGTCGTCAGCTGGAAGCGTTTCACGGACGCCAAGACGCGGACGCCGTCGAATTAGCCTGGCCAAATCTGGCACACTCCGACCGATTCATCCGCTGGGCCGCCAGGGTCGCAGTCGAGCATCAGCCAATCGAGAGCTGGTCCACGCGAGCCCTCAACGAAAGCGATCCTAACGCTCAAGTCGAAGCGTTGCTGGGCCTTGCCCGCGCCGGGGGAGTCTGTCCCAAACACCGGACGGATCAAGATGCGGCCGTCGATGAGTCACTGGGCGACGAGTTGCTTGGCAAGCTGGTCACCATCGACTGGCAAGCTTTGGATCATGATCGCCAATTGACTTGGTTGAGAACCCTGCAAATCACGCTGAACCGATTTGGTCGTCCTGACCCGTCGGCCGTCGATTCGCTGATTCAGAAAGTCGATCCGGCCTATCCCGCTGCGACAGCGGATCTGAATTGGTTGCTGTGCGAAACGCTGGTGTATCTGCAGGCGCCCGACACCGCGGCGAAAACGATGGCGCTGATCAATCAGGCAACGTCTCAAGAGGAGCAAATCGAGTATGCTCGGTCGCTTCGTATGCTCAAACGCGGTTGGACCAACGAGACCAGAACGGCGTTTGTCGAATGGTTGCTGAAGGCGGCCAACTATCGTGGGGGCGCCAGTTTCGCGACGTTCATCTCATTCATCCGGAAAGATGCTCTCGAGACGTTCAGCGAAGCTGAGAAGACAGACCTCGCCGAGTTGCTGGCAAGAAAACCAGAACAGAAGTCGGTGCTGGAAAACTTGGGTGCCGAGCTATCGGGTCGGCCCTCGACGGATTGGACACTCGATGAGTTATCCGCTGCCGCGAAAACCCAGCTGACCGAACGTGATTTTCAGCGTGGTCGTAAGATGTTCGCCGCGACCGGATGCTATGCCTGCCACCGCTTTGACAATCAGGGTGGCATGACGGGACCCGATCTCACCAGCGCCGGCCAACGCTACAGTCCTCATGACTTCTTGGATCAGATCATCTATCCCAGCAAGGTGATCAACGATCAGTTCACGTCGGTCCGCGTGTTGACCGAGGACGGTGACGTCTACACAGGCGTTGTGGTGAATTTGAGTGGCGACACTGTGACGATCAACACCGATTTGACGGACCCCAACCGACGGGTGAAGGTTGATCGCACGACTTGCGAAGTCTTCGAAACTTCCAAAGTTTCCGCGATGCCGGAAAAGCTGCTTGCACCGCTGACGAAGGACGAGGTCTTGGATCTGGTCGCTTATGTCTTGAGTGGCGGCAAACCCGAGCACCGCTACTTCGCCTCAAGCGGACAGTAAGTCGCGAGCGGCAGCTCATGGACTTTCGGAGTCGACAAATGCAACGACGCGCGTTCATTGCGACCAGTTTGGCCGCGAGTTGCCTGTCAGTCGGGCAATCAGCGTCGGCTGCGGCTCCCCAGCGTGTGCCCACCACTCAGTCAAATGCTGAGGGCTTCTTCACTCTGGGAATATGGAACGACCGTTGGGTGTTTCTGGACCCAGAGGGTTCGCCGTTCTTCTCGGTTGGCCTGAACCATGTTGATCCGGCAACGCTGCGCTACCCGGAGAACATTCATCTCTGGCGGCAGAAGTATGGCAATTCCATGCAGAGATGGCTTCAAGAGTCGGTCGCACCCGACTTGCGGGACTGGGGATTCAATTGCCTGGGTTGGAACCAGGAGGTCATCACACGCCGGAAGACGAACCACCGACACTCGAGGCGATTCACGTACGAGGAATACCAGTGGCTGGGTCTACCCTACTGCCATCAGCTTCCCGTTGGCGAGTTTCATCAGTGGGAAGTGGAGACCAAGAACCCTGATTTCTTCTCGCCCGGGTTTGCCGACTGGTGCGATCACGTGGCGCGGGAGCACTGCGCCGTGTTTGCCGATGATCCAAAGTTGATCGGCTATTTCTATATCGATTGCCCTACGTGGCTTCATGTGCGACGCGACAACGAATGGAAAGGACCCCTGTTCGACGAACGCAGATTGGCTTCAGTAGATGGTCGTGCCGAATTGCGTGCGATGGCAAAGCAGTACTACAAAGTTACGCACGATGCGATTAGGCGCTACGACCCCAATCACTTGATTTTGGGCGATCGGTACGAAGCTAACGCGCCGCTGGTGATGGACATCATCGAAGGTGCTCGCGGCCACGTCGACGTGCTCAGTTTTCAGGACTTCCGCAGCCCTATCGATCACCTTGACCAGTGGCACCAGCAATCGGGCATGCCCGTACTATGGGCTGACGGCGCGAAGGGGCGGCGGATCGGAGAAGGCTCGAAGCTGCGCAACGACGGGGCTTGGTGGGCTGAGCAACTTGCAGGCCTGACCCGGAACACGGGTTGCGTGGGAGCCCATCTGTGTGGTGCGTACTTGCGGAATCGAGTCCGCAACCGAGGATTGATCGGCGAGGACGACGAGCCGGATACCGAGATGATCGACCTGATCCGAGCAGCGAATCGAAACGCGATTGATGCGATTGCCAAGGGATGAGTGTCAAGCAGGGTGCTCATTGGGGCAGAGTGTTGATTTTCGCGCAGATTTCTCGGCGGTCGTCGGTCTTCGAGCAATAGTTGCGCACGCCTGACCCCACCGATTACTCCACTGCTGGTAGCGAAAGCAACTTCATGTAGCAGTTGATTCAGCACGAGCCCGCCTTGCGTGCTTACACGCGGACGCAGTTGCCCAACGGGGCATGGGTCGACGAGGCGATCCCGGAATCGAGCGTTACGCTTTGGCAGAAATCCGGCGATCTCAAAAGTGAGGAACGATTTCTTCCCTGGGTAAAGGTGATTGTCCGCTTCAAATGCCTTTCCACGATCAGATACATGTAGAAAGACCGGCACGTGTTCAGCGCCGGCGTGGTGGAATTTCTTGCCGAACAAGCTGCCAGAGTAGATGCCAATTTGCAGTGCCAACGACGCAGAGGTGAGACAGAGTGAACACTTGCTGGCCGAGGACCAGGAAGTCAGACGATCCCTCGTCTTCGAGGCTGGGATTGCACGGGACTTCGAGACATCGCACTGGAGCGGTAAATTGGACCCGCTAGCCCCGGTAAGCCAATCAGCTTTGCATCGCAAGCCTCAACGCCCCGGTTTTGCGATCAGCGCAGAGTCCCTTACGTCGGCACCATCCAAGTCGAGACTCCGTTCATTGATTGCCCACTCGTGGCCCTAACGTTGTCCGGGGTATGACGCCTAGTCAGATCAACCTCGCAGCGCTTGCGCAAGCAACCGATTGACTTCTGGATTGCACCAGCGTTGATCGTGGAATTCCTGAGCGTACTCGAGTGGTGTGACGTTGTGAAACTCGTGCATCGTCTCGTCTTCAACGAATCGAAGCGTCTTTCGAAGGTTGGCACGTGCGTGGGGATCCGCGCCAGCGTCAAGCAGCATTCTCACCATTGCCCCGTCGCGTTGGCGGCCACAAGTGTGAGCTTGGGACACAGCCGCATTGAATAATGGCGTGTGGCCCCCGAAACCTTCATCATCTAACGTGGCCTTGGCGTTCACATCAGCACCGTGCGCCAGCAACCAAGAGGCGAGGCTCACCTCATCCATGTCGACACAAAGGTGCAGCAGCGTTGTGCCGTCGAGGGGAGTTCCGTGCAGCCCCAGCGTCTCGTCTCGATGGCAGCCCAGTTCCAGGGGATAGATGTCTCGGTAGCTGAATCGTCGATGAACCACGTCGGGATCAGACTCGAACTGTCGCTCAAGCGCCTCAATGCTACCGCGGTGCACAGCCATGACCGGCGTATCGGGTAGTTCGATATCGCATCGCTGGCTGACCAGGCTCAGACACTTGTGCTTTCCTTCCGGGTCTCGGCAGTAGGTCTCTAGCAGCAATGCCAACGGCGCGAGTCGATCGCCCTCGGCATCGACCAACTCAGCCCCTAGCTGAAGTAGCAGCTCCAGCCCATCCCCGTTCTGTGTTTCGCAAGCGCCCATCACGATCCCTGGGACGACCTCGGCTCCCTGTTCGAAAAGCCAACGTGCCGTGTCGAGCTTGCCCTGTAAACAAGCCCGCTCAAATGCGTGTTGGATGTCCCTCGATCCGGCAGCGTACAGTGCCTGAACGATGGCCAAGTGACCAAGGTTGGCAGCGTAGGAAAGCGGAGGTCCCCAGTTTCCGGCAACTCCCCGGGCATCCTCGTGCAGCAATTCGGGATGGTTCTGAACCAAGCTCTCAACCGTCGCCAAATCATCCGTGCGAATCGCATGGATCATTTCACAAGCCTGCATCAGCCTTTGCCACGACGGCACACCGTAGGACATGGCGAGTGCTTGTTGAGCGTCAGCCAAAGTCGCTGACGCCGGTTCGGCGTGCACCGACCGCAACTCCGTGACCGCGGACTCGGCGGACGCCAGGGCGTTAGTCAGTAGGGTTTTAGCCTCTAGTTCGAGTGTTTCGCGTCGGGGATAGTTGGGTAAGTGTCTTCGCTTCATGGCAACCCGGGCAATGGAGTAAGCCGAGCAAACAGGTCTAGCGGGCGGTCCAGCCGCCATCAACCACCAACATGCTGCCGGTTGTGTAGCTGGAGGCGGGACTCGCCAAGTAGATCGCGGACCCTTGAATCTCCTCCAGCCTTCCCCAACGATTAAGGGCGACTGCGCCCACAATGAACTTCTTGGCTTCTTCGGAGTCGGCGATCGGTTCGTTCATCGGAGTCAGGAAGGGGCCGGGACAGATCGCGTTGACGGTAATCTGATCGTCGGCCAGCTCTAGTGCCAGCGCCCGAGTCATTTGCACGATGGCGCCCTTGCTGCTGGCATACGGAGTACGGTTGGCCAGCCCCACCAGGCCAACTGTACTGGCCATGTTGATGATCCGACCTTGGCCCTGTCGGCGGAGGTGCGGGATCACGGCGCGGCTGACGGACCAGACGCCATCGACATTGATCTGCTGAACTTGGCGAAAATCGTCCAAGCTCAACTCGTTGATCGGGCCTCGAATGTTGATCCCGGCATTGTTGACCAGGACATCAATCCGGCCAAACGTTTCAGCCGTCCGAGCCACCATGTCATCGATCTGCTCCGGCTGGGTCACGTCGGCGGCGACTCCGATCGCTTGCTGACCGTGAAACGTCTCGACCTGGGCAGCGGCTTCTTGTGCCTCCGATTCGCTGCGGCTACAGAGCGCGATCTTGGCCCCTGCGGAAGCTAGCCCTTCTGCGATCGCCAATCCTAGTCCTTTGGAGCCGCCGGTGATCAGGGCGACCTTGCCGGTAAGGTCAAAGAGTCGGATCCCGGGTAGTGGCGATTGGGTTGGCATGGCAGTGATGGGAATGCATTGAATGAGTGAGGTACGAGGCAGGGCGTGATGATATCATGGGCGTTGCTCACGATTGCCGTCCCAGAGTCGATTTACCGATCAAACCATGAAGTCGAGTTTTGTGCGAAACGTCGTTCTAACGGTCTTTGCTTTTTCGTCAGTCCTTGTTGGCGATTTGTGGGCGGCCGAGCGAGTGAGGCCGGTCGACTTCGTGCGAGATGTCCAGCCGATCTTGCGACAGCACTGCGACCGATGCCATGGCCAAGTGAACCAAGAGGCGAGCCTGACGCTGGCCACCGCGGATGGGTTGCTGGGCGTCGCAGACAGCGATGAAACGATCGTCGTTCCCGGCAAAGCTGACGCGTCGCTGCTGATGTCGAGGATGACGGACGCGGACGTCGGGGACCTGATGCCGCTGGATAGTGAGCCGCTGGGGCCGGGCGAAATCGACGTCGTGCGGCGATGGATCGAACAAGGTGCTGCGATGCCCGACGCGATGGAGCCGGAAACGCACTGGGCTTATGTGCGCCCGAAACGTCCCCATCCGCCGGAGTCCACCTCCAGTTGGGCGCGGAATCCCATTGATCGATTCGTCGAGGCTCAATTGCACGTCGTAGGGTTTGAGCCGTCGGTAGACGCAGATGCTGCAACGCTTGCGCGTCGCGCCGCGTTGGCACTGACGGGCTTGCCGGCAACTCTCCAACAAATCGAAGCACTGGAGGCTGGGCCGACCGATGAAAACTATGACGATCTGGTCGATGAGCTGATCCGTTCGCCTGCGTTCGGACAACACTGGGCAAGGCATTGGCTGGACCTGGCTCGGTACGCCGATTCCAACGGGTACCAGGCAGATCAGTTGCGTGACGCTTGGGCTTATCGTGATTGGGTCGTGGACGCACTGAACGCGGGCATGCCGTTCGATCAGTTTGTGACTGAGCAGTTGGCGGGCGACTTGCTACCGGACCCCAACGTTTCCACCCGGATCGCGACTGGCTTTCACCGCACGCCCACCTGCAACGTCGAAGCGGGCGTTCACCCCGAGTCGAATCGCGTCCAACAAGTCTTTGACCGGGTCAACACCACAGCGACGGTCTTCTTGGGTTCAACCTTGGAGTGCGCCCAGTGCCACGATCACAAGTACGACCCGTTCACTCAGAAGGATTACTACCAACTGTTCGCGTACTTCAACAACACTCCGATCGAAGTCGAAAAGGATGCGGGTGTGCAGTACGACTTCGTTGGGCCCAAGATGTCGCTGCCATTGACGGCCCAGCAAGAACAGCGAATCGCCGAGCTGACCGCCGAGCGAGCAGCGATCGAGGACCGGCGTGATCGCCTGATCGCCGGACAGGATTTGGATGCATGGATCGACAAGACGACCCAGGCATTGGCTAAGGGTGCCGCCAAGTGGGTGACACCGACGCCTCGCTTCTCAACAGCCGCGAACGAGTCATTCGAGATTCAGGAAGATGGTTCGGTATTGCTGACAGGCAGCGTGCCGAGTTCTTCAGTATATCGTTTCGAGTTCGAGCTTGTGGATGGCGTTGTCTCTGCGATTCGACTCGACACGCTTCGTCACGACCAACTTCCCGGTGGCGGACCTGGACGCGGAGATGCCGTCCGAACCAACTTTGTTCTGAATGAGTTGGAGGTTGCTGCCGCGTCGAAAGAGCAGGTCGATCGATGGGCGCTGGGCGAAGCGAAGGCTTCGTTTTCGCAACAAGGTTGGCGTGTGGACGGTGCAATCGACGGCAATCCCAAGACTGGTTGGGCCATTGCGCCACGCTTCAGTGACGGACACTGGGCGGAGTTTCGTGTGCTGGATCCGCAACGGCTGAGCGACGATCAGAAGTTAGTGATCACGTTGGACCAGCACTTCGGACGCGGGCGTGTAATCGGCCGTCCCAAGGTGTCGCTTTTGGTGGGGCCGCCCGAGACTGTGGGGTTACCTCCGAAAATCCTTGAAGCGTTGACCGCTGGAGGTACCCGATCAGCCCAGCAGATCGAAGAGCTGAAGACGTTCCACGCCAATCAAGACCCAGTCATCAAACGACTGAAGGCAAAGATCGACGCGATCGACCAACAGCTGGTGGCGATTGAGCCTCCGACGACCCTGGTGATGGTTGAAACGGATCAGCCGCGCGAATCGTTCGTGATGCAGCGTGGTGATTATCTGGCCCAAGGCGAGGAAGTTGATGTTGGCACGCCGCAAGCGCTCCACCCGCTGGATTCGCAGTTGCCCAAGAACCGTCTCGGACTGGCCCAGTGGTTGGTCTCGACCGACAATCCGCTGCTGGCTCGCGTGACCGTCAATCGGCTCTGGGCACAGATGTTCGGTCGCGCCCTGGTGACGACGCAAGAAGACTTCGGTACCCAGTCCGATCCACCCAGTCACCCGGAGCTGCTGGACTGGTTAGCCGTTGAGTTTCAAGAAAGCGGTTGGTCGATCAAGCATCTGATTCGGTTGATCGCTCATTCCAGTACGTTTCGGCAAGCGTCGGTCATGGACTCGATGCAACGGGAACAGGACGCTGGTAACAAGTGGCTATCGCGTGGTCCCCGTTTCCGCATGCCGGCTGAGACGATCCGTGACAATGCCCTGGCGATCGCCGGACTGCTTTCGACTAAGCGAACGGGACCGCCCATCATGCCCTACCAGCCGGATGGGATCTGGCGAGCCGTGGGGCGGAATCAGCCCAAGTGGTCGGCCAGTGCGACCGAGGACCGCTTCCGTCGCGGATTGTACGTGGTTTGGAAACGCGGCGCACCGTACCCTAGCTTTGTCACCTTTGACGCCCCGGACCGTGCATCGTGTACCGTCAAGCGGGCTCGCACGAATACTCCGCTGCAAGCCCTGGTACTCTTGAACGATCAAGCGTACGCTGAGGCGGCGATAGCGTTTGCACAGCGCGTACTGAAAGAGAGTCCGTCTGCCGATCCTGAGACGATCGCTCGTCACGCCTACCGATTGGCGACGGGAAAGCAAGCCAAGAACGAAACGGTCGACGTCTTGGTGGACTTGTACGTTCGCGAGAGTGATCGCATTACGGCGAATCCCGACATGGCAACGCAGCGGATTTCGGTCTTGCCAGTCGCGTTTCGCGATTCTGAACTGGATGCAAAGCAGGTTGCCGCATGGTTCTCCGTGACCAGCACACTGCTGAATTTGGACGAAACGATCACCCTGAACTAAGCTTCGCCCGCTCCGCCTCGGTCTTGATCCTGCACCTTCTTTAGACAACAGCACTATGCCCTACGTCGTTCCTACAACGCGCCGCCAGATCTTGGGACGTACCGGATTTGGATTGGGGTCCGTTGCACTCTCTGCGTTGCTGGCCCAGGACGGTTCGGCGAACGACCTGGGAACTACCGGCCGGGACGTTCCGGGACCGCTGTCGGTCAAACATCCGCATTTGCCCGCTCGGGCCAAGAGTGTCATTCACATTCACATGGTGGGTTCGCCATCCCACCTGGATCTATTCGACCCCAAGCCGGAGTTGGAACGTCGCAATGGCCAGCTCTGCCCGGATGAAATGTTTCAGGGCAAGAAGTTTGCGTTCATCCGATCGCAGCCGACCCTTTTTGGAACACCCGGGGCGTGGGGGTTCAAGCCGTGCGGTCAGTCGGGCACCGCCATCTCGAATCTGCTTCCGAATCTGCAAGGCGTTGCTGACGATCTTTGCATGATTCGTTCGGTTCACACGGATGAGTTCAATCACGGCCCGGCGCAGCTTTTCATGCTGTCCGGCTTTGGACGTTTTGGTCGACCGTCGTTGGGTTCGTGGGTGACCTATGGGTTGGGTAGCCAGAACCAGGACCTGCCCGGATTTGTCGTCCTGATCACCGGCAACGTTCTGGGGGCTGGGAATTCGGCTTGGGGGAGCGGTTTCTTGCCGACCGTCTATCAGGGCGTCGAGTTTCGATCGACGGGTGATCCGGTACTCTTCCTCTCTAATCCGCCCGGCGTCGACAAGAGCAGCCGCCGCAGCATCATTGATGCGGTCAATTCACTGAATGCCAGGACGTTGTCCGACGTGGGAGATCCGGAGATCGCCACGCGGATCAATCAGTACGAGATGGCGTATCGCATGCAAACGTCGGTGCCGGAGCTGATGGATTTGAAGGACGAATCCCAGGCGACTCACGAGCTGTACGGGACCACGCTTCGCAGCGGAGGGGAAGGGAAGGGGAAAGTCAGCTTTGCCAACAACTGCTTGCTGGCGCGGCGGATGGTCGAGCGTGGCGTTCGCTTTGTTCAGCTCTTCGATCAAGGCTGGGACCACCACGGGAACTTGAGTGGCCGCTTGCCGGACAAGTGCAAGCAGGTGGACCGTCCGATATCCGCACTGATTCGGGATCTGAAACAGCGTGGGATGTTGAAGGATACTCTCGTCGTTTGGTCAGCCGAGTTCGGTCGGACTCCGATGGCACAAGGCACCAACGGACTGGGTAAGAAGACTTCGCCGGGACGCGATCACCACCGTGATGCGTTCACGCTCTGGATGGCCGGCGGCGGAGTGAAACCAGGCATCGTTTACGGTTCCACCGACGAACTAGGCTATGGCATTGCCGAGAACCCGGTTCACGTCCACGACTTGAACGCCACAATGCTGCACTTGCTGGGACTGGATCA
Source organism: Planctomycetota bacterium (assembly GCA_039196805.1). Taxonomy (GTDB): domain Bacteria; phylum Planctomycetota; class Planctomycetia; order Pirellulales; family Pirellulaceae; genus JBCCUO01. Next base: position 9,957 of record JBCCUO010000023.1, read on the forward strand.
CGAGAGATTGACCTATCGGCATCAAGGGCGACAGTACCGATTGACCGACGTCCATGGCATCGTCCAGCACAAGATTCTGGCTTAGCTTTCCAAGCCGTTCGGGATCCAGTGCATCTAGCTGATCACATGATCCCCCTTTTCTTTCCGAACCAATTGGCGTTGTCCAGCAAATCATGATCACCAAGCGCGATGTCTGTCTGTTTTGTTTCGGGCTGACTTCTTGTTTGGTGGTCTTCCTGGTTCATTCGCATCGTCGTGCCGATCTGCGGTTGCCGCCGCCGGTGACCGGTGACCACATCGAGTACGATAATTTGGCCTGGGAATGGTCGACGACGGGGCGGTTTCAGCGTCATTGGGATTCGCCTTCCTTTCGCGCTCCCTATGAAGAGGCGGGACTTGACCTACCAATCGGTGACGCGCAGATCACTGCCGGAAGACCTCCGCTGTTTGTGTTGATTCTGGCGGCGGGGAATCGGATGTTTGGTCGCCAATTCTGGTTTGGCCGAGTGGTGAACACCTTGGCGATGGCGATCGTCTGTGGCCTGGCTGCGGTCGCGTCTGCACGATTGGCAGATCACATCATGCTGACTGGGATCACCGAGACCCAGTCATTCGCAAAGCAGTTCCCTTGGGTCGTGTCGATCGTGGCGGTCGCCCAGTTTATTCTGGTCGACGTGCGGACTCGAACGTACGCGCGCGAATTGCTAACCGAGAGTCTGTCGGCCCTCGCGGTCTCCACCATGCTGATCGTGATGTGGCTCGCCGTGCCGACTGGAGCCACCAAGATCGCAAGTCGACCAAAGAAAGGCCTTTTTGGCCCTCTGGTCCTGGGCATCACCGTCGGCGTAGCGATGCTGCTTCGTACGGCGTTTGCAATCTGGATTCCGGTGATGGGGCTAGCGTTGCTGGCTTGGCACGGGCGCCTGTCACGTGCACGGGGGATCGTTGCCGCATTGATCTTCGTGGCTGCCAGCGCCTTGGTCTTTAGTCCTTGGGCGATTCGGAATTGTCAAGTGACCAGCCAGTTTCGTCCCTTGGGGACGCAGGGGGCAACACAAGCAGCGGCTGCCTACAACGACGAATCAATTGGACGCATGGGATTGTGGATGAATCTGGAACCGCGCGGCTTTTTTGACTCGGTGGACCAGCGAACGAATGGAATGGAAAACGAGCTAGCAAGAGCGGATGCAAGCACGGCGGCGGCCCGTGCCTGGGTGCGGAGTCATTGGTACCAGCTGATCGTGCTGATGCCACTGCGTGTTGTATCGGAGTGGCGGCCATGGAATCTGTGTGATCTTTACCTGCTGGCCATGAGCGTGCTGGGATGGTTGGCGATTCGTCGCCATCCGTTCGCGGTAGCCTCCGCTGTGCTTGCATTGGCCTGTTCGGTGGGAATCGCGGTGACGTGGTCCGTCGCGGGACGATTCATCGTGCCGCTGCTATTTCCCCTGCATGTCTTCGCGGCGATCGGCGTCGTCACCACGACCCGGTCGGCCTATCGCCAGGGAACAAGAGGATCCCAACCAGAAGCGTGAGCGAAGGATCCCCCCGGCATTCCTCCAACAGCCAACAGCCAACAGCCAACAGCCAACAGCCAACAGCCAACAGCCAACCGGCATCTGCTCCCCCTACTCTTTCGCTCGTTTGGATTTACTCTTCTTCCGGCCTCGATGCTGCCTCTCGTTCGCGGCCATCTCGGTGGCCATTCCCTGATCTCCCTGAGACTGCATCCATGCCTCAAGTTGGTCGCGGAGCGAAGCCACGACGCCCGCGTACTGCGGATCGCCGGCAAGGTTGTCCATGTTCAATGGGTCTTTCACGACGTCGTATAGTTCGATCTCCGGACGCTTCTGGTAGAGGGCAACCAGCTCGGCAGAGCGAGCGTCCGTCCGGCCAAGGTCTTTCATCGACTGGAATAGCGGCGAGACGGTGACGGCGTTGGTGAAGGTTGCTTCGTGGTTCAGGTTCAAGATCAGTCGATACTGATGAGAGCGGACCGATCGGATCGGGTAGGCTTCGCTGCCGGCGATGATGCCACGTGTCGTCATCAGGCCGAACGTGACCTGTTTGTGTTCGTTGGTTTGGCCGACCAGCACGGGTAGGAAACTCTTGCCATCCAGCACTGGATCGGGACTTCCGCCAGCGGCTTGCACAAAGGTGGGAAGCACGTCGACATACTCCACCATCGCGTCGGTGACGGTGGCTGCTTTGACCTTGCCCGGCCAGCGAACCAGCATGCCGGACTGCAGACCGTTGTCGTAGCAGGTCCACTTGGCGAACGGAAAACTGTTGCCTTGTTCGGACACCACCATCACCAGCGTGTTGTCAGCAAGGTCGTGCCGATCGAGCGCACTGAGGATCTGGCCGACTTGGTCGTCGTAGTACGTGATCTCGGCCAGGTATCGGGAGAAGGACTCTCGGACGACAGGAGTGTCCACCAAGTAAGGTGGCAGCCTCACGTCTGCGGGCGGATATCGCGATGCGTCTCCTTTGTTCCAAGGGCTATGTGGTTCGTTGGAGCAGGCAAACAGACAAAACGGTTGATCCGACGCAGCCGACTCCGTCATCAGTCGTTCGATGGCGTCCATGTCTGGGTTGTTCTTGACAGCCGAGTACTCGAAGTCAAAGACCGATTTGGGCGAAACATGGGTCTTGCCCGACAGGGCTAGCCGGTAACCGAGCGGTCGGAGGTACTGCACGACGCTCTTAACGTGGTCATAGACGAAGGTGTGATTCGGCCAAGCGCCGGACTTCACGGGGTAGAGTCCGGTGTAGAGGTTGTGCCGGGTCGGCGAACACATTGGAGCCGTCTGGAAACACTTAGTGAACTTCATCCCTTGATCGGCCAGACGGTCCATGTTTGGCGTGGCAGCTTGGCCGCCATAGCAACCAAGATCGCGAAACGTACAGTCATCCGCGATGATGAAGACCAGGTTCGGCCGCGAAGCTACTTCCGCTTTCTCCGCGCCACGCACGGAAGCGGAGGCAACACACATGAGAAGCAAAATCACTCGGATCGGAGTTCGCATCGCTAAGTCGGGGGCAGGTGGGAATGGTCAGGACGTCGCTATCATACCGGCCAGCAATCAGCAGCACGAATCGGGGGCCGGGTGCGGCTTCAGGTGCG
>JBCCUO010000024.1:0-12931 GCA_039196805.1 Planctomycetota bacterium
AGTTGTTTGCTGACGGCCCGAGTGATCGGATGCAGCCGAGTGCCGACACCGCCAGCCAAGATGATTCCTTTTCGCATGCTCGTCATCGTAGCGGAAACGGCCGAGGTTCCGGCCACTGCCATTCGTCGCAGCGGATCCGGCCACGGCTCCGACCGTTATCTATCGACGTTCCCCCTCACCCAGCTGTTCCTGTCGGTAATCTCCGCTCAGCACGCGAGCGGTCCAAGCCTTGTTATCGACGTACCACTGCACGGTCTCGCGGATAGCAGTCTCGAACTTATGTCGAGGTTTCCAACCGAGCTGATCACGAATCTTCGACGCATCGACGGCGTAGCGGCGATCGTGGCCAGGACGGTCGGGAACGAATGTGATTTGAGACTCGCAGTCGTGGCTCAATTGAGGGCATAGTTCCTGGACAGTGCGACAAATGGTTTGCACGACCTGCAGATTCGTCCGTTCACAGTTTCCGCCCACGTTGTACGTCTCACCGATTGATCCTCGTTCCAGGACCGCGTGGATGGCTTCGCAGTGATCGGACACGTACATCCAATCCCTGACGTTCAGGCCATCGCCATAGATGGGCAACGCTTTACCCTCGACGGCGCACTGTATCATCAGCGGAATCAATTTCTCTGGGTATTGATACGGTCCGTAGTTATTGCTGGTGTTGATCGTCAGCGTGGGTAGTCCGTAAGTGTGTTGCCACGCTCGGACCAGGTGGTCGGACGCGGCCTTCGAGGCGGCGTAGGGCGAGTTGGGGGAGTAGGATGTCGACTCGGTAAAACAGCCTTCGCTCCCCAACGATCCGTAGACTTCGTCGGTCGAGACATGAAGGAACCGAAAACGATCGCGAATCGAGGCGTCCGCAGACTCCCAGTACTTTCGAGTCGCAGTCAGCAACGTGAACGTTCCATTCACATTGGTTTCAATGAAGGCACGGGGACCATCGATCGACCGATCGACGTGAGTCTCGGCGGCCAGATGCACCACGGCATCCGGCTGATAGGACGCGAACAGCGAATCGAGCAGTCTCCGATCGTTGATGCTGCCATGCACAAACACGTGCCGGTCGCTGTCCTCAGGAATCGACGCTCGACAGCCGGCGTAGGTCAACGCATCCAGCGTGATGACACGCTCAGTCCGCTGGGCAAGCGTCTCCCGGACAAAACAGCTGCCGATGAATCCTGCGCCACCGGTGACCAGAAGCGTCTTTGCGTGAGGATCATTGTCGTGTGAATCGCTAGCCATACCGTCTACTAAACACTTCCTGCGGGACGATGTCGACCGCTCGCTCCGTGATCTGGAGCCGTTGTCGCACTGCAAAGCGTATCAGCGGGCCGCGCGTCAGCCGCTCAGAAGCCTAGCCTTCGGAGAAGGCTGGCTACTTTGTCGACAGACCACTCCGTACTCCCGAGCCGCTTTCGCGTAAGGTCGCTTTGGACTGTGGAGTGACTTCGCTTGCGACCGCTTTCGATTCCCCTTCGGCGAAAGCGATGGCAAGCCATCGCATTCCAAAGAAAAAACGCGTTCGCGAAGCCAGGATCATCGAGCTCAAGCCAAGGTTCGTACAGGGAACGCCCTGCTTGATAATGAAACTCCGATGAAGAACGACGCGATAGGATAGACAAACGGACAGCGCTGATAACTTGCTGGGAATCAAATCCAATCCCGGAGGTTCACCAACGTGTTCGCCCGAAAGCGACCCACTGGCTTCACCCTCATCGAACTGCTGGTGGTGATCGCCATCATCGCGATCCTGATCGCCCTCTTGCTGCCGTCGATCACCAAGGCGCGGGAGTCAGCACGCAATGCCAATTGCATGAACAACCTGAAGGGAATCGGGACCGGGATGTACCAGTTCGCCGTCCGCTCGCCCGATGGAGCACTTTGCACTGGGGCTTTTGACTATGAGCGAGAGGGTTGCGTTGACACCTGGGGCTGGGTTGCCGACCAGGTCAACTTGGGACTCACGACCAGCGGTAGCCTGCTTTGCCCAAGCAATCCGATGGGTGGGAGCGAGAAGATCCTAGAGCTCTACGGCCTGAATACCAACGACGGGCTGAACGACCTGACAGGTGGACTGCGCGACCGCTACGAAGATGGCAAGTGCGGTGTCACGGAATTCAAAGGAATCACCGGCAGTGGTTCCGCAACCGACGGTTTTGCAAGCACACTTCCAGAGTCCGATGAACGACGTGACTTTGTTTCACGGGCCTTCCTGGGACAGGGATACAACTCCACTTACGCCTCCAGTTGGTTCCTGATTCACACAGCCCCCCGAGTCAAACTGTTCGTTAGTTCGGGAGGAGAGCGGACGGTCCGTACCAACGGGCAGGCCGCCCAGCAAGGTCTCAAGGGTCGACGTGAGTCGCTCGGACCGTTGGAAACATCGTTCTTGGAATCCAGCAAACGCTCGACATCGTTCATTCCGCTGCTTGGTGACGCGTCGCCAGGAGACATTGATGAAGCGTTGTCACCAGTGGATCTTAGCTACGACCGAAACGGCTACTTTGCAGGTGGCGATGCGTCGGCCCAAACGTTCGTGTTGTCAGGCGAATTAACAAGCGAGTCGATCAGCGATGGCCCGTCCTACTACGACAGAAGCCAGAAGAAGATCAAACGCGTAGCCTCCAACGGTGGTGACCTGACGACTCAACTCGAATGCGACACATCAAACGTGTGCGAACCTCCGATCCGCACCAGCGGCATCCAGCACCCCTACATGCAATCCACGCTGGGTTGGGTGGGCCTTCATCAGGGAAGCGGCGGATTTTCAATGAATCTCCTGTTTGCCGACGGGTCGGTACGAAGCTTCTCGGACCGCAACGGTGACCTCTTCATCAACCCCGGCTTCCCGATACCCGACGACTTGGACGCTGACGAGTACGACCGACTCGGGTACCGTGACGACACACTCGAGATGCCACCCGCCCAAGTTTTCAACGGCGTCTTCATCCGACCCGAGGTGATCGTTGGGCTCTAACGTCCCGTTGATCACTACGCCAATCGGAAAGACTTACCCACCTGTCGCTCTCATCCCAGCCCGAAGCGCGAGCGAGAGGGATATGCCCATCGCCGGCGCTTCTGGCTGAGACCAGGCTGCCAGACCTGTCCCCAATACCTGAATCAACAATCAGCACCCCGTAGCGGAACTCGCGCAGAGTTTCGGCGCCGATGTCGACGCTTTTTGTGAACCACGCCTTGAACTCATCGTTGACTGCCTTAGCCATTGCAACCTTCGCTGTGCTGCAGATAGGCTGCGACTCTTCCGATCCGGCAAGCCTTGAACTTCCGCTGGTTGAACCGCAGGCGGCCGACCAAGTCGATGACGAGGCAATCGCCAAGTTTCAGTCCCGTCGCAGCGGCAACTCTGATTCAACCGAAGACTGGCCGGCATTATTCGGTCCGCATCGGACGTCGGCGACGTCCGCCTCCATCAATCCGATTTGGTCGGCCGACGGACCAGCACTTCTCTGGGACACCGAAGTTGGGACCGGCTATGGATCGCCTGCAATGGCAGATGGAAAGGTCATCTTCAATCATCGCATCGGTGACGAGGAGATCGTGCAGTGCCATCTAGCGAACGATGGAAAGCTCATGTGGGAGCATCGCTATCCAACCACGGCTTCATGCGACTACGAATACAGCGACGGCCCGTACAGCACACCGCTGATTGATGCGGCAGGCGGTCGAGTCTACAACGTCGGTGGCCAGAGCCAGATCATGTGCTTGTCGCTCGAGTCAGGACAAGAGATTTGGAATCGCGATCTCGGGCAGGAGTATAGCATCGAGCCAGTCGATTTTCCGATTGGAGCATCGCCAATCCTTGACGGCGACCAACTACTGTTCAACCTGGGCGCTGGCGACCAGCAAGCCGGAGTCATTTCGCTTGACGCCTCGACCGGTGAGACGAATTGGACGGCGACAGACCACGGGATTACCTATTGTTCCCCGTTCGTCACAGAGATTCACCGGCAACGCTTTGGCTTCTTCTTTACCGACATCGGGCTTGTCTGTTTGGACCCGGACACAGGAGAGACAGACTGGGTGTACGAGCACTTCAGTCGCTCGCCGCTTTCGTACAACGCCGTTTCGCCGTTGGTCCATGGCGATCAAGTACTCTTCGCAACAGGACCAGGTCCGGGCGCCGTCTGTTTGAAAGTGCTACCGGATCGCTCGTATGAAGAAGCGTGGAAGAATCGACGCATCATTGATTGTCAGTACAACACCCTGATGCTGAAAGACGGCTTCGTCTATGCGTTCACCGCCGCAGGCCAGGGCGGCGCCGAGTTACGCTGCGTCGACCTTGCGACGGGAGACCTGCGGTGGAAGTACCACAGCGTATTGAGGCGAGGCCAAGGTCTGATCGCCGGTGACGCGATCATACTGCTGGGCGAACGCGGTCACCTTGCCTCACTGGTCTGCACTCCGGACGAGCCCAATGTCCTGTCGTTCACCAAGGAGCCGTTGATGGACGCACCGTGCTACTGTTCGCCCGCTGTCGCCGAAGGTCGCCTGGCACTCAAGAACGAGAATCGTGTCGCTGTTTTCTCGTTGGAATCCCACAACTAACGGCTTGTTGATCTACTCCCAGCCCGAATCGCGAGCGAGAGGGTCCAAACCTTGCAAAAGGGTACACCTGCGGAGCGTTTCGACTGGCGACGCCGTCACAGTCGCTACTGCAGTCCGTGGACACTATCGGCCTCGCTCGATTCGATAGCGAGACGCCGCAGCGTCTAGAACACGATCAATCACATGACCCTTCCCAAAAACGCTCAGCGGTTAGCCTATGCAGCGGTGCTCGCCGTCGTAGCGACCGTTCACGCGAACGGTCTCTTTGGGGTGTTCGTCTTCGACGATGTGTCGATCACTGAGAACAAGAGGCTTGCGGATCCGCTTGCATTCGACTGGTTCTCGATCGGTCCACGTACGGTCGGCATCGCCTCGTTCGCGTTTCAGTTTGCCTTCCTGGGCAGAACGGCCTTCGACTGCCACTTGGTCAATTGGGCGATTCATCTGACCAACGTCGCATTGATCATGGCGTTGGTCCAGCGACTGACTCGATTTCGGTTCCCGAACTGGTCGTCATCGAAGCATTGCCTAACGTGCTGCGCGGTCGGATGTCTCTGGGGAGTCCATCCCTTGACGACGTCAGCCGTGACGTACGTCGTGCAACGCTACGAGTCACTTGCATCGCTTTGGATGATTGCTGCTCTGCTGACGTGGGTGTTCGCACAAACAAAACCGGCAGACGACGGCCGCATTGTTCTGGTCAAGCGAGTGAGATGGCCGTGGTGTGTGGCTTGTGGAGCTTTCTCCTGCTTAGCATTTGGCACCAAGGAGATCTCGGCCGCGCTACCTCTCATCTTGCTGTCCACGAACGTTTGCGTTCTTTACCCCAGCGTCAGGCAGGCAATCAAGCGATCGGCGTTGCCCGCGTTGCTGATGATCCCGATCTCCTTCGGAGCCTATCTTCGATCGACGGGACTCCTCAGGGCAGGTAATCGAACGTCAACAATCGGTTTCGGCTTGGTGGGAATCGATTGGCACGACTACGTGCTTTTTCAACCAGTCGTCTATTTGCGGTACTTGAAACTGATCTTGCTGCCCACAGACCAAGTGTTGGACTACGGCTGGCTGCCCCCGCAAGATGGCCCGGCGATGTGGCTGGGTGGACTTGGTTGGTTGCTCATTTTCGTCCTGCTGGCTTGGGCATTCCGAAGGTTGCCGCTGCTAGCTTGGTCGGTTTGCTGCGGGCTACTCATCCTGGCGGTCACGAGTGTTGTTCCACTCACCGACTCCATCTTTGAGCACCGTGTCTATCTTCCGCTGGCCTTTCTTGTGGGAGCAGCTGTCGTTGCGATTTCGGCTCGATTCGACGGTTTGAGTGTTCGAAGCTCCGGGCAAGCGATGATTGGCTCCGCTGTTTGGAGGCGTATCCTCTCGGTCCCAGTCCTTGGGGCGTTGCTGTTGATTCTGGTCGTCTATTTTTCAGCATTTACCAACTCTCGAAACGGCGACTACGCCGACGCGTTACGTTTAGCCAAGCTAGATCTGGAGCGAAGTCCGGAAAACCCTCGAAACGTCTACCGGATGATTCGCCTTGCTGAAGTACCTGAATCGGCCAAGCTCAGTCTGCTGACCAAAGCGATCGAGATGTCTGAGGACCGCGGCTACTTTTTTCCTGGGACCAACTACAAATGGCCGCGCGAACTTGCCGACAGCTACTTCCTGCAGGGCGAAATGAAGGCGGCAAGACCGTGGTACGAGCGCGCTTTACCCGAGAGTCATGACCGGCTTCAGCAGCAAGAAATCGAGTGGTCGCTGGCCCTGATCGCAGCCGCCGACGGGGACGGTTCAAGTGCAGAGAAATGGTTCGCGGCGGCACTTCAGCATGACTCAAGCATCTCCCCGCAAATTCAAAAAACCTACGACGCCTTCCGCCACGCTTCCGGTCCGACACCCCACCCGTAGCAGACAACGCCAGAACCCTTCACCACGCCAACGACCGCCTCCGCCTTCATCAAACTTTCATCGCACAGACGTTGTGCCCCTTCGTACACATGGGAGACTAGTTGGAATTCGGCAGCAATCATCGTCGACCGAGCACTCCGTGCTCAGGAGCCTCTCCGCAACCCACTTCTGAAGATTCGAAACAGCCAGTCGCCGACAGTTCGTTGCAAGAACCAACCGGCCGTTCACCCTGATCACCGCCACATGCCAAAACCCGAATCCATCTGGGTTGTTGTCCCCGCCTTTCAGGAGGAATCCCGGCTGGGCGCAACGCTTGCGAAGCTTGCCCGGTGCGGTGACTACCGCGTGGTCGTCGTGGACGATGGATCTACCGACGGTACCTCCGAAGTCGCAGCAGAGTTCCCGGTCTGGCGACTTCGCCATCCCATCAATTGTGGCCAAGGAGCCTCACTTCGCACCGGCATCGAGTTTGCGCTGAGTCAAGGAGCGCAAACCATAGTGACCTTCGACGGCGACGGGCAGCATGACGCCCGTGAGATTGAAAGGTTGACTCAACCAGTTCTTGAGGGCGAGTGTGACGTGGCCCTGGGGACGCGATTCTTGGGGAATACGCAGGGGATGCCGCTTAGCAGACGAGCGTTGTTGACTGTCGCGGTCTGGTTCACCAGGCTAACCACGGGGCTAAAGCTGACTGACGCCCACAACGGCTTTCGAGCCCTTTCACGCGTCGCAGCCAAGTCGATCGAGATCAAGCAACCAAGAATGGCGCACGCATCTGAAATCCTTGATCAAATCGCACGCAAGCGACTTCGCTATCGAGAAGTGCCCGTTACGATTTCCTACACTGCCGAGACGCTTGAGAAAGGTCAGTCCACGTTAGATGCGGTACGAATCGGCAGCGAACTGGCCTTGGGGAGATTTGTCAAATGAATCTTTTCCAGGCAATTGTCTTGCCGTTCTTGATGATCGTGCTAGCGCTGGATATCCGTGGGCTGGTTGGCCGTCGCGGAAATGTATTCTTGCGACTAACGAGAATCGGCGCATGGTGCTTGGCATTCTTGCTGATTGCGAATCCCTCGTGGACCTCCTCGATCTCTCGTTCGCTTGGCATCGGTCGAGGAACGGATCTCGTTGTTTACACATTCATGTTGATCGCTCCATTCGTTTGGTTTCGCATGCAAGCACAGACGCATGCACTTCAGAGGCAAGTCACTGAGCTGGCAAGAATCGAAGCCATTCGCGGAGCTAAGTCTAGTAGACCTAGGGGTTCGCGTGCCTAGTTGCCGTCCGACCCATAGTTGTGAATGTGGCCCCAGATTTGGACGATAAGACCGAACGGCCATCGGTGACACTTGTCATCCCTGGTCGAAACTGCGAATCGACGCTTCGTACTTGCCTAGAATCCGTTGCCCGTCTCCTAAAAACCAAAGAGCTGGATGAGATCATCTTTGTCGATGATGGATCGACTGATACGACGCCCGAAATCGCAAGCCGGTATCCCGTCAAGGTTTTGACGGGCGAAGGGCGAGGCCCTGGCGCGGCACGCAACTTGGGCTGGCAAGCTGCCAAGAGTGAACTGATCTGGTGCATCGACAGCGATTGTGTGGCCAAGCCTGATGCGCTCCAGAAACTGATGCCCCATATGCATGATTCTTCCGTAGCGGGTGTGGGGGGGAGTTACGCAAATCTGTATCCTCATAGTCTGCTGGCGAGTGTGATTCACGAAGAAATCGTCGCCCGGCATCGGCGAATGAAGCCGGACGTTAACTTTCTGGCGACATTCAACGTTGTTTATCGACGTGATGTCTTGGATCAGCTGGGCGGCTTTGATGAGTTTTTGAAACTTGCTCAAGATGCTGAACTGGCTTACCGAATCAGTGCGGCCGGGCACCGGTTGCGGTTCGAAATCGATTCTCGTGTTGGCCACCATCATCCGCAACGTTGGCGTCGATACTTGCGAACCCAGTGTCGTCAGGGCTATTTCCGGATGAGGTTGTACCGGAGTCATCCATCGATGATGCGTGGGGACTCCTATGCGGGGCTGGTGGACTACGCTCAACCACCGCTGGCCTGTCTGTGTTGGGCGGCTTTGGCAGGTGCAATTCTCTGGATGCCAGCGCTGGCTATCGCGGCCATCGGTTCGCTCCTGCTGTTGCTGCTGCAATGGCCGATGACGCGGCAGTGTATCGGAGCGCTCGGATTGCGGGGAACTTCGTTTGCGGTGCTCGGTTTTGTTCGCGCGCATGTGAGGGCCGCTGGGATGGTAGCCGGCATGATCGCGAATGCTGCCACGCCGCCGTCATGCTGGGCCACTACCTCCGTGGTGGATGAAGCCAGTTCGCCAGGTGCTTCGACTAGCCAAAGCTGCGGCAACTTGCCGGATGTCGCGTCGGTTTCCGTGATCATCCCCACCCGGAATCGATCGCAGAAGATCATCAAGTGCCTGGATTCCCTGCGTGAGCAGTCGGTAAGCGGGTTTGAGGTTGTGGTGGTCGACGACGGTGCATCCGACACCACAGCTACCGACTTGCAAACCTATTCGAAACAGCAACTTCCTTTTCGTTTGCTGGTGGTTCGTCACGAAACGCCAAGGGGTGCGAACCCCAGTCGCAACCATGCCATCGAGAAATCAAGTGGCGATTGGATTGCGATGCTCGATGACGACTGTGTCGCTGATTCTGGTTGGTTGGAAGCGTTGGTGGTCGCCCGGGACCGTTTTGCAGCCGTCGCAGTCACCGGGCACGTCGAAAACATTGCCCTGTCGAATCAATGGGAACGATTTTTTGTCGGCCAGCATCGTGTGTCGTCCATCCTGACGGATGGCAAGCCGATCGCTCGTCGTCTGGTCGCGGGAAATGCTCTCGTACGTCGCGATTGGCTAGTTGATCATCTTGACGAGGATCGAGCCCAGGTTGCCAGCGACATGGGGACGTCTGGTCGTGGCGATGAGGAGGGACTCCGTCTGGCCATCCTGCGCAGTGGTGAGTCGATCATCCACGCAGAAGACGCCATTGTCCTTCACGATCATCCCTATCAGTTTCGGAGCTTCTGTAGGCAAGCCTTCAAGAGCGGCCGCTCAACGGCGCGTTTGGCGATCAATTACGGACTCGCGCCACGTTGGGAGCTGATTTGCTTACTCATCTCCGTGTTCTTGCTTCCGTTTGCTTTCGTGTGGCCAATGATCAGCGTCATCGTGGCAGGTTGTTTCACGCTTACCGTGATCGCGTTTATCTACAATGAGATCGTGTTGAAGGGCAAGACGGTCGGCCAGACCGTCCTAACTCTCCCTGCGTTGACCACGTACGGTTTTCTGCGAACGGTTGGCTATGCGACTGAGTGGTTGACGCTTTATCCCGGGTCGAGTTGCGTGACGCTAAACCTGCGCGAAGGTCGACCACCACCGGAAGAAAGTCAGGTTTCACGAGCATGAGTCATTTGTTGTCGCGCCAACGACGATCCGCCCTATCGCGGCGACTGATGCGTCTTCCGTATGCCGCTGGAATGCGAAAAACGATCGATCGATGGCAGGCTGATGATCTGCGGCACGCGATGCATCAGGGTGATGCAATCGAGGAAATCCAACTTCCAGGCAATGGGCAGAGAATGGTGGTGGATCGTGCGGATCGCATCGGGAGTCTTTTCTATTGGCTGGGCCGACATCATCGACAGCAAGTGCAACTTGCGACCAAGCTGGTTGCCGAGAACGCGACTTTTGTCGATGTAGGGGCTAACATCGGCGAGTTCTCCATTTCCGTCGCGCTGCAGCATCGCGATGCGGCAGTGGTGGCCTTTGAGCCGAACTCGAAGGTGCGTCATCTGCTGTGTCGGAATAGAGATCTTAATGATCTTTCGAATCTGCACGTGTTCCCAGACGCTGTCGGCGATGTCAATGGCTCGAGGATGCTCTATCAGTCTGACGATACGATGTTGTCGAGCCTCACTGCATTCAGTGATCGCCATCAGCCAACGGAGACGGTCTCGGTGGTGACGCTTGACACCCTTGTCGCTGAACAAAAGCTCAAGAGCATCGATGTCTTAAAGATCGATGTGGAAGGGAACGAATTCAACGTCCTAAGAGGCGCGGTGAACGCGATCCGACGATTTCAACCTCATATCATTGTCGAAGTAAATTCAATCACGTCCGTGGCCGCTGGGTTTGGTTCCGCTGATTTGCTCGCTTGTATGCAAGAGCTCAGGTATCGATTCCGGGTCTGGAAATCGGACGCATGGGAGTTGGCTGGTGCGCAAGACATTCCAGATTCCTGCGACGTTTGGGCGGAGCCCTTAGAAAGCTCGGCAGCGCCTTGACCGACAGCAGCGTCACTGTGGAAAAGCCGGCCAGTTCGAGCCATCGCGCGACCGATTCCTTGCGAACTTTGGTGCGCAGCGGTTCGGCGACCGCCATCGGATTGATTTCGGCGATGATACTGGGTCGAGGGCTGGGAGTGTCGGGATATGGCGCCTATCAGCTGCTGGTGAATCTCGCCACACAGATCGGACAGATCTGCGAAGCAAGCGTTGGAACTGCATTCATTGCACTGAATCGCGACGGCCGGCTCTCGGAAGCCCAGATCGATCGATCGCTTGTTCGTTTTGCGTGCCAAGCAACGATCGTGGCGATCCCAATGGTTTGCCTGTTGACCGTCATTCTGGTCGATCATGCGACGTTCGTTTGGCTTGCGGCAGCGTGCATCATCGCGGTCGCGACGATCGGTCAACTGTTGCTGCTAGGAAGTTTGCGATCTCACCGTCAAATTTCTCAGGCTAATTTCCAGATGCTCTGCCCACCCGCAATCAGTACGGCTCTTTGCAGCTTCCTCTGGTTGGCCGAAGCGTTGACACCGATTAACGCCGTATGGACGCTGGCAGGGTCGCTCGTCGTTTCCCTGGCAATCGGGCTGTCACCTGCTTTTTTGCGGCGGTTCCTCCGCCGAGCCAGTCGGCCGATCGACCTTCAAACGGGGGTAGTCTCCGCACGCCAGTTGTTGAGCGTTGGTTGGCGGGCAAGCGTGGCAAAGCTAGCCCAGCTATTGATCTATCGATTTGACCTCTTCCTGATCGCCGCCATGATGGGGAGTGAATCGATCGGATTGTATGTCCCGGCAGTGTTCTTGGCGTCGCAATTGAACCAGTTGGGCGATGCGGTTGGGTTCGTGCTGCTGCCCGATATTGCTCGCGGTCGCGCGGATGTGTCTCAGGCTTGTAAGGCTTGCCGGCTCGTGCTGGTGCCTAGCATCATCGCCGGCGCTACGCTGGCAGTGTTGAGCCCATGGCTGTTCGCTGCTGTCTGGGGACGGGATTTTTCCGGCGCCGCTCTCCCCTTTCTCTTGCTGTTGCCGGGCTACGTGGTGCTGACGCCTGTTAGGGCCGTTTCCGCGTACTTGAACGTCGCCACCGAGTTTCGGGCTACGATGAAAGCATCGCTTGGGGGAGTCGTCACCAACATTGTGCTGAACATCGCACTCATCCCCAAATTCGGAACGGCGGGAGCCGCGACCGCAACCACGGCCGCGTTGTTGGTCGTTTGTGGATTACTCACGACCGGTCTCCATCGCGAATCGGGTGAGGGATGGAAATCGTGTTGGTTGCCCCGACTTGAGGACATTCGCCAAGCCCTTCGAGTGATTCGAAGGTGATCCCCAAAGGCTGGATGAAACACCGTTATGCCATCATCTCGCCCGGTTGCGATTCCCTATGTGGTCGACATCGTTCGGCAAGTCACGCCAAACTCAATCCTGGACGTGGGCGTCGGATTTGGGAAGTATGGGCATCTCTTTCGCGAATACACCGACATTGTCGCATCCGAAAGGCAACCGGAGCGATACGAGCGGACGCACTGGCAGTGTCGCATTGATGGAGTCGAAGTCTTCCAGAATTACCTCACGCCGATGCACGAGTACCTGTACGACCATGTCTACATTGGGGAAGCAAATGGCGTGGTCACTCAGATTCCCGATGCAACCTACGACATGGTTTGGATGGGTGATGTGATTGAACACTTCGACAAGCAAGTTGGCATACAGGTCATTCAACAGGCAAAACGAATCGCGAAGAAGGTCGTCGTGCTCGCCACGCCCAATCGTTTTGTTCCCCAGGATGCGCTCGTTGAGAACGAGCACGAACGGCACTTGAGCTATTGGACGAAGAAGGATTTTGAAGCGTTAGGTAGCTGTCGCGTCGCTGATCTCGCCGATGACGTGCGAATAGCTGTGATGGCGATCGACGGTCAACCACTTCCCGCGATATCGATCCGACACGCGACGGTGAAACTACGGCTCTACCGTTGGTGGAAGCGACTTTGCAGCCGAAAGGAATATCCGTGACGCGACCGCGAATCTACCTGCTCTCCCACTACCGTTGTCGTCCAAGTGAAGTTTGGCTGCACCGACTTCGCGAATCGTTGGCTGATCATATCTGCGGGGAAGCGTATTTTGATGTCGGTGGCACTCCCGCGGAT
>JBCCUO010000025.1:0-12687 GCA_039196805.1 Planctomycetota bacterium
CCACGGATTTCCATCTGCTGCCGGACGTTGCCGAGGTGAACCTTGGCTAGCGTCGAGAGCGTCCATCCGCCGCGTGCCATGACACTGGATAGGCCCAGCTGACCACCGTTGAACTCGTTCTCCGCGTCGAAGCTATCGTTGAAGATTCGCGTTCGAGCCGAAGCCAGCGTAATCGTGCGGCTGTTCATCGTCAGCGAATCATCGATCTGGAAGTGCGAGTATCCGCCGATCAATTCGGTGCGGCAGCAGCTGTCGGCGGCCAGTTTGATGCGGGCGTATGCCTCGACGGCCCAAATCTCCAGCTGACTCTCGATGTCCAACGTGCCGGCGAACAAGCCGTCTTGGTTGACGATCAGCGAGTCGAGCGCGTCGATGTTGGTGTTGTAGTACGGTCGGCCGATCGAAGCTCCCGTCCCGTCCCCATTGAAGGAGTACGAGTCTTCGTTTTCGCCCAAGATCCAGAAGCGTCCGCCAACGCCGAAGCTGTCGCTCAAGTATTTGCCATAGTCGGCGCGGAAGCCGGCGGACAAGCCACCATCCAAACCGCCGTCGCCACCGAAGATGATGCTGGTGGTCGTCAAGTTCGGATCAGGGAAGATCGTCGTATCGGCGGTGGCGACCAAGTCGACCACGTTGCGAGCCTGCGGGAACCAGAGCAGCAATTCGGCGCTGGCCCAGACGGTGTCGCACTTGTTGAGCTTGGCCCCCAGCTGGCAGCCAGAGTCGCAAGCGTCGTCGCAGGCAAGAGTGTCGCAATCGCTGGACGCATAGCCGGCCAGCTGCAGTTTCTCGAACGACACCGGCTCTTTGGCCAAAGCCTTGATGCTTGAGGCGGGCTTGGCCTGAACCTTTGCCGGCAACTTCGTGGAAGCCGGCAGCGGCTTGACCGATTTGGAGTTGGATCGAAGCGGCGCGGGGACGGCGTCGCCCACTGACATCACGTCACCGACGTGCTGAGTGGCTGGTGGGGCCAAATCGCCAACGGACATGACATCGTCCGCTTGAGCGGTCGCCCCGACCGCAAGCAGACATGCCGCCAGCGAAAGGCGTCGAAAGGTGATTTTCATCGGAAGTCTCGTTGCACTCCGGGTCCGGAAAAAGGAATTACCTGTCCAAGATGATCGACCGGAGGGACCCTCCCATGCAGATCGAGTGGCATTGCGAGAACAAGCTACGTAATCGGCCCAGCTTCACAAACGAAACTGTCTTCGAGTGGATCGGCAAGTCAGGAATGACGGTAAACTGTGCTCAAGCTCTGTTTCACGCGATTCCGGTCAACGAAATTCCTTGTTGGGTAGCCATGTCCTCGGGCGACGCATCTCGATCCAATGCACCATCGGCGGCGCAGACGGTCCCTGCCGCCCCCACGACTCCCGAGCCGCCCCTTGCTTCCGATGGTCCGCCGCAAGCCGCGCCGGCAGAGCAGGCACCCACCCATGGATCCGCCGCCCCCGAGTCGAGCTCAGGACAGATGTCGGTTGGTGGCCACGAATCGATGACGACCGAGGAGACGTCGACGGATATCACGCAGTCTGCGACTACCGATGTTCCGGCACCAGCCACTGAGGCGGAAGCGAATCAGCGCCGAACCAAGACCGGTGGCGCGTCGTTGGCAGTCTTGTCGCGTCATGGTGTGCGATTGAAGATGGGTCGCTGGCGCAAGCAGCTGGAGCTGATTTCCGGTCTCGAGCCGACGCTGCAGGCTGAGAAAGACGCTTCTCTTCGCAAGCGTTCGCTGGCGCTACGCTACCGAGCGATGGCCGGCGAGAAACTAAGGGAGCTGCTTCCCGAGGCTTACGCGCTGGTTCGCGAGGCGGGCCGTCGCTCACTTTCGATGCGTCACTACGACGTCCAGATTGTCGGCGGAATTGCTCTTTTCGAGGGCCACATCGCCGAGATGCAAACGGGAGAAGGAAAGACGTTGACGGCCACGCTGCCGATGTATCTGCATTCGTTGATCGGCAAAGGCGCCCACTTGGCAACCGTCAATGACTACCTGGCCAAACGTGATGCCGAATGGATGACGCCGCTGTACAACCTGCTGGGCGTTTCGGTCGGCATCATCCAGACCCAAGACGACCAGGGCGGTCGTCGGAAGTCTTACGCGGCCAACGTCACCTACGGGACGGCAAAGGAGTTCGGGTTCGACTTCCTGCGTGACCGACTTTTGCTGCGCGCCCAAAACCGTCTGCAAACGGAGATGCTCGGTGACGGTGGCGGCGGATTCTCGGGATCGGGCGACCAGCCGGTGATGCGCGGGATGCACTTTTGCTTGGTGGACGAAGCCGACAGCATCTTGATCGATGAGGCGCGAACGCCATTGATCATTGGCAGCATCGAGGACACCGTTCGTGATCAGATCGTTGAGACGTACTTGTGGGCAGCGCAGCACGCGAACGAGTACGAGTTGGACGAACACTTTGAAATCGATGACGAAACCAAACGCTACGAGTTGACGGCACGCGGTCGACAAAAAGTGCGCTCGTTACCCAAGAGTGATCTGGTCCGCACGATGGGCCTGGTTGACCTGTACGAGTACACCGAACGCGCGGTGAAAGTGCATCGCGAGTTCCTACTGGACCGTCAGTACGTCGTCCGGCCCGGTGAGCAAGGGAAAGAGGAAATCGTCATCGTCGATGAGTTCACCGGACGTCTGGCAGAAGGACGAAAGTGGCGGGACGGGATTCACCAGGCGATTGAGGCCAAAGAGGGCATCGAGATCAGCGTCCCCACCGGCCAAGCCGCTCGGATCACCGTCCAAGACCTCTTTCTGCGGTACCCCCATCTGGCAGGCATGACGGGAACGGCGGCGACCAGCGCTCGTGAGCTCAAGCGGATCTACCAAACGCCCGTCATTCGCGTCCCGACCAACCGTCCGCCTCGCCGCGAGCAACTGAGTGATCGAGTCTTTGGATCGATGATGGCCAAGTTCGAGGCGATTGTTGAAGAGGTGCAGCGTGTTCACGCGACCGGAAGGCCAATCCTGATCGGCACCCGCTCAATCGACAAGAGCGAGATCATTTCAAAACTGCTCGAACAGCTTGAGATTCCTCACCAAGTCTTGAATGCCAACAACGTTGAAAAGGAAGCCGAGATCGTTTCGGCAGCCGGTGGATCGGGGCGCGTCACGGTCGCGACCAACATGGCCGGGCGGGGAACCGACATCAAACTGAGCGACGACGTGGAATCGATGGGGGGGATGCACGTGATCTGCACCGAGCTTCACGATGCCGCCCGAATCGACCGACAGTTGATCGGCCGTTGCGGTCGCCAGGGCGATCGAGGCAGCTATCGTCAGTTCCTGTCTCTGGACGATGACATCCTGAAGGTAGGCCTGGGCGCGACGAAGTCGGAAAAGATGAAGGCCAAGGGCGAGGATCTGCAAGGCTCGGTCGACCGCTATGCCAAGCTGTTTCGATCCGCCCAACGAAAGGTGGAACGAAAGCATTTCCGCGACCGCATGGTCTTGCTGCATCACGAGAAAGAGCGGAAAAAGATGCAGCGGGAAATCGGTCAGGATCCCTACTTGGATACCCCGGACTGAGCCGCGACGCTCGAATACACCCACCGAACCGCTGCCGATTCATGACGACATCCACCGAGTCGATTCAATTCCAAGACGGCCACCTGGATCTGCTTGACCAGACGCTCCTACCGACGCAATTGGTCCGGATGGATTGCCAAACGGTGGAGCAAACCCACGCTGCGATTCGACGCTTGGTAGTCCGCGGCGCGCCGGCGATTGGCATCGCCGCGGCGTCTGGGGTCTGCTTGGCAAAGAATGCCGACGGAAGTCGTTCGATTGCCGCCTATCGTCAAGCGATCGAGTACTTGGCGACCAGTCGCCCGACCGCAGTCAATCTGTTTTGGGCGTTGGATCGCATGCGAGATCGGCTGGACGGATGGCTCGGCGATAGCGGTCTCAAGGATGAAGGAAACGTCGATGCATCTTCAACGGACGGCCTGCACAATGTGCTGATCGCAGAAGCAACGCAAATTCATGAAGAGGATCGGCAGATGTGCCGAGACATCGGACGTCACGGCGCGGAACTGCTGAATCAGACCAAGCGTGTCGTGACGCACTGCAACGCAGGCGGACTGGCAACGGCCATGTGGGGCACGGCACTGGCGCCGATCTATCACCTGCACGAACAAGGTACGACCCTGGAAGTCTTCGCAGACGAGACGCGACCGCTACTTCAAGGCGGCCGCTTGACCGCCTGGGAGCTTTCCCGAGCCGGGATTCCAGTGACGGTGATGACCGATTCGATGGCGGGAAGTCTGATGCGAACCAGCCAAGTGGACGCCGTCATCGTCGGTGCTGACCGAATTACTCGTCAGGGCGACGTCGCCAACAAGATCGGCACCTACCCGCTTGCCGTCTTGGCAAAGCATCACGGAATTCCATTCTACGTCGCAGCGCCGACCAACACGTTTGATCGATCGCTGCTTAGTGGCGATGACATTCCGATCGAACAGCGTGATCGCGGCGAAGTGGCCGCACCGCACGGAACGACATGGGTGCCAGACGACGTGCCAGTGATCAACCCGGCATTTGATGTCACGCCACACGAGTTGGTAACGGCAATCATCACGGAACGAGGCGTCGTGAAGTCCCCCAACGAAGAACGCTTGTCGGTGCTCTGGAACGCGGCATCCGTTTCAGCTGGCTGATGGTGCGCCAGCGCGATGTGGTCAGAAGTGGAAACGCAACTACCAACTCCTAACCCACTCCCCTCCTCTCATCACACCGCGGCAGGAAATCTTCAACCTCCGCGTCGATATTGACGATGACCGTGCAAGATTGGGTTCGCACCGTCGCGGGTTCCAAGGTCGCTGACCCAGCCTCTCTCGTGGCATCGGAATCGCGGCCCAGCTTCACTCTGGATTGGGATGCTTCGTGGCAGAAAGTTTGAGGATTCTGCGGCTTAGTGGTTCGCCGCCAACGCTCCGTCGCGGCACCCGGCTGGACCAGTACCGACTACAGAAGCAACTGGGGGAAGGTGGATTCGCATCCGTCTACTCCGCCTATGACCAGTCGACTCGCCGGCACGTGGCACTCAAGATTCCTCACACGCATGGCTCCAGCGGCCAGACGGCTGAAGACATCCAACGCGAAGTCGACTTGATGGCCGACCTAGAGCATCCTGGGGTATTGCGGCTGATTGAGGCACGCGAAATTCGTGGCCATTTCGTCATTGCGTTCCCTTTGGGTGAGGAATCGCTCGCCGAGCGTTTGGGACGGCGGATGGGACGTGCGACCGCCATCAAACTGATCTACCAGATGGTCAGCGCGGTCGCATTCGCGCACGAAAATCAAATCCTGCACCGGGACATCAAACCGGAAAACTTGATTTTGTTTCCCGAGAACAGAGTCTGCCTCACGGATTTCGGCCTCGCACGCGTCGAAAGCGGCGATCACTACGACTCCGCGTCCGGGACCCTGGGTTACATCGCCGCCGAACAGGCGATGGGCAAGCCAACGTTTCGCAGTGACGTGTTCTCGTTGGGCCTGGTGATATACCGGATGTTATCGGGCGCGTTGCCCGAGTACCCGTTTTTGCCGCCATTGCCGGAGTACAACAAGTTACGTCGTGGAATCAGCCGCGATCTGGTGGCCCTGATTCGTAAGGCGATCGATCCCGATCCCAAGAAGCGGTTCCGCGACGCGGTCGCAATGAACAACGCGTTGTTGCGGATCCGAAGTCCACTGACCGAGCGTCCCAACGTGACAAGCGGTACCGCTGGCAAGGCTACGACGCGTCGCCGGGTTGCGTGAACTGCTCGGCCAGTCGAGCGGCACCGCTGATGATCGGCGCAATTCCGACTCCGTCCAGTGACGCCGAATGTAACCAGAGTCCGGGATGACGCCGGACGTCGTTTCCGATGCGTTCAACGCGGTGCAGATGTCCGACGTGGTACTGCGGCATCGCGTCGTTCCAGCGGACGACCTTGTTGATCACCGGGTCTCCCCCCAACCCAATCAGATCGGCCAGTTCTTCGGTTGCGATGCGGACAAGGCCGTCGTCGTCGTGTTCAAGGAGTTCTGGTTGCAGCACGCCACCGATGAAGACGCGAATGATGACGTGATCCTCTGGCGCTCGGCCGGCAAACTTCTCGCTGGCAAAACTGCCCGCCAAGATTTGGCGTCCCTCTTTGGGCGGGACCACAAATCCGAACGCACCAGCGGGACGCGCGATGTCTTGGCGTTTGACCACCAACACCACGATGGCGGTCGATGCGGTTTCGATTTGCTCCAATTCCGTGGCGGCCTCATGGGCGACACCACGCAGCAGCTTGGCCGCGGGCTTGGCGGGAATCGTCACGACCACATCGTCGTAACTCGTGGATTGGCCATCGACGGTGGTTAGTTGCCAACGCTTGGGGCTGTCGTGGCTGGCTCGCGTCAATGTTTCGACGGCGGTGTTGAGCTGAATCGCACCTGAGGGAAGTGCCGCAGCCAGACGGTCGATCAGCTCTTGCATCCCGCCCCGAAAGGCGCGGAACTGACCGTAACGTGCTCCCGCCGTGTTTCGCTCGGTGGAGTCGAGTCCCTCTCGCTTTCGTCTCAATGTCGCGCGAGCCAGTGACCCATGTTTTCGCTCCATTTGGCGAATCGGTCCCATCGTCGCCTGCATGCTGAGTCGGTCGACATCCGCGGTGTAGATTCCGGCGACCAGCGGACCGACCAATCGATCCAAGACTTCGCCCCCCAAGCGTCGACGCACAAAGTCGCCCACGCTTTCGTCGCTGTCCTCATCGCGCCGCCAGATCATCGGTTCGGCCATCAACCGCAGTTTCCCCAGCGGCGATAGAAGCGGAGTGGTCAACATCGGTAGGTAGCGTGTCGCCCGCATCAACACGAATCCTTCCGGGATGTCGACCAGGCGGCCGCGATGCAGCAGCATCGCTCCGCGTCCTTCGACTTTGGGTTCGATCAAGCGATCCGTCGCCCCCAGCTTTTCAACCAACTCCAACACGCCCGCAGGCTTGGTGGCGAACATGTCGGCACCATGATCGATCACGAACGGACCCTCATTCGTGGTTTGGATCACGCCACCGACGCGATGGGAACGTTCATAGACTTGGATGGACCAATCGGGTTTCCGGAGATGGATCTGGACGGCCGCGGCAAGCCCGGAGAGTCCACCACCGACGATGGCAATCTGACGCTTGGATGCGGATGAATAGGGGGGCCGTGAATCAGGCTCTGTTGATGTGGCACCTGATGAATCGGACCGAGATGATTTGTCGTCCTGTGACTCAGCAATCAATTGCCGTAACCGCCGTAGTCGGGTCCCTCTCCTTCCTCCATCCCTTCTTCGTCGCCGTAGCCACCGCCATCGTCGCCGTAGCCGCCGCCATAGCCACCGTCATCGCCCCCGTACTCATCTCCACCACCGTATCCGCCGCTGTTGCGGCCACGCGATGGAGGGCCGCCAGCCAGACTCATGACGTCCACCCCCGGGGGGAGGTTGCTCTTGATCATCGGTCCCAACATCGCCAGCTGACCGCCAATCTGGTTCAGGGCAACATGGAAATCAGCGGATGTTTCCGCGTCACGAAGTGGCTGCATCAGCGGTGCGAGCATGCCGGGCACCATCATGGCAGCCTGCGATCCAAGCGATCCATCGGGGATCGCCGCCAGGCTGACCAATGCGTCTTCCTTCCCTTTTGACCAGACCTTGGCCAAGTCGGCATTGACCCAGAACCCTTCCACCTTCATCAAATTTTCGGTCACGGACTGCTCACCAACTGTCGTCTTCAAAGACACGAAGTCGTCCTTCTCGCGTGATGTCTCGAACTCGGGCGCCAGGACCAGATCACCTGTGTTTTGCATCAGCTCGTACATGCGGGGTGCCATGGCGTCGTCTAGATTCTGCAACCATTGGCGAAACGGCTGCTTTTGGATCTCCGACCAATTGACGCTATCGGGATGGAAGCCTTCGCGAAGCAAACCGGCGAGCGGCAAGATGACTGATTTAAGCTTGTCCTGGGTGGTCTCGTTCAAGGCCAAGAAGCGTGGATGCTCGAACAACCAGCGCTGGCGCGTGACGACCAAATCGCCGAGTTCGCTGACCAAGGTCAGCATCGTATCGACCGACTGCGGATCAACCTTGGCAACGGCGGCTTTGACAACCTCTTCAACGTCACGTCGGTAGCTGGGCGGCAATGAATCGAAAGACGTAAGGATGTGGCCCGCCTTCCCCTGCGCCATCAAGTGCTGCCGACTGGCCACCGCATCGAGGTCCGCCGGCACCGGAATGTAGCTTGGTGGCTGAGGAGCGGAGGGGATCGGGTTGGGTGCCGGCGCGGAAGCCTGGTCGGCTTGCGTGTTCAGTTCAGCAATTCGAGTCGCTCGACTTTGCTTCAATTCTTCGGCCCGTTTGCGCGCTCGAATGCGACTCTCGGTGTCCAACGCATCCAGGCTGACCACGATTCGTCGTCCCGTTGGCGTCTTCATCACCGCCGAATTTTCCCAAACGCCGACCAGCGTCGCATCGAGGGTCTTGTCGCCATTCAAGCTGGTCCAAGACTCCGCCATCGTTGGATGGGCTGTGCTGCTCGCCAGAGCGAGAGCCAAGCCAACTCCAAGGACACGAGTGAATAGGCACCGCTGATGACGGGGAATCGATAAGTTGGAGATCATCGATCTTGGTTCCTGGAGGAGGCCCACGACTGAAAAGGCAACGTGGTGGGAGAGAATTTGGGTGTCAACGCGACCGCGACGCGTCCGCTCCAGTATATTGCCTGAGCCTGACGCTTTCAGCGCATCATTCGTCTGTGTCGCCAAACGACTGGAAAAATGGGGGCCATCACCCGTTTTTTCTGAAAGTTGTTGAACGCTCGCACTCCACGTGCGGTCGCTGGCGTGACGCTTCGCGGAGGCCAAGGTCAGGAAACGGAGTCTCCTCTTTCCCCATCGCGTCTGTCATGAACGATCCGAACGCGGCCGATGCCGATTCTGCCGTTTCCGGCGACCCATCCGATGCCAACGCCCGGCCCCCCGAAGCGATCGATCCCAAGCGGGCTGAAGAGCTAAGGGCCAAGTTTTACAACGCCACGTTGATCGATCGTCGCGACGTCCACGATGACCTGGCCTGTTTTCGCGTTCGCCCTGACGCCGGAGTGCCGCAGTTCAAGGCGGGGCAGTATGTGGCCATTGGCCTAGGGTATTGGGAACCTCGCTTGCGTGGCACACAGCACGAAGACGTCCCCGAGAAGCGCCGCCAAAAGGTCGTGCGCCGTGCCTACTCGATCTCCTGCCCGCTGATCGATTCGCAGGGAAAGCTGACGACCCACGCGGACATCGACTACTTCGAGTTCTACATCACGTTGGTACGCGAAGCCGCCACTGTCGTTAGCAAGCCGCCGGCACTCACGCCGCGACTGTTTGGATTGGCCGCAGGCGATCGCTTGGTCGTCGAAAAGAAGGTCGTCGGCACGTATTGCTTGGAGGGGATCTCGCCGGAGGACACCGTGGTGATGCTGGGCACCGGTACGGGTGAAGCGCCGCACAACGCGATGCTGGCGGACCTACTGTCCAGCGGCCACACAGGTCGAATTGTGTTGGCGACCAGCGCTCGCTTTCGCAGTGACCTGGGTTATCTAGCGCAACACCAGAAACTCACGAGTGCGTATCCGCACTACCGATACTTGCCATTGACGACGCGAGAGGTTCAGAACCTGGACCCAACCCATCCAGAATTCGTTGGCAAGCAATACCTGCAAGCGTTGTTCACCAGTGGCAAGCTAGCGGAGATGGCGGACGACCCTCTGGACCCGTCCAACACGCATGTGTTTCTGTGTGGCAACCCGGACATGATTGGCTACGTTCCGCCAGGCGGTGATCCACCGGAGCGACCAGGGATGCTTCCACTGTTAAGAGAGGCCGGCTTTCGGGATGACTTCGACCAGCCGGGCCCAGGTTGTGTTCGTTTCGAAAAATACTGGTGAGTCCGTTTCCCGGTGGCGGTCACGTCGCTAGAACCTTGTGCAGAGATCACTAGACAGCATTGACCAAGTCATTCCGACGCAATCAACGACAAGCGGTCGGAATCACGAAGGCGGAATCAACCCAAGAAGGACCTCATGAATCTTGACAACAGCGTTGCACTCATCCTGGGTGGTGGACGCGGCACCCGTCTTTTTCCATTGACCAAGATACGCGCCAAACCCGCGGTGCCGTTGGCCGCCAAGTATCGGTTGATCGATATCCCGATTAGCAACTGCATCAACAGCGGATTGAACAAGGCGTACGTGCTGACTCAGTTTTTGTCCGAGAGTCTGCACCGCCACTTGCGACAGACCTACACGTTTGACCATTTCAGTGGCGGCTTCGTGGAGCTACTGGCGGCCCAACAGACCGTTGGCGAGGGTACGGATTGGTACCAGGGAACCGCGGACGCCGTGCGGAAGAACCTGGTCCACTTGCGAGAGAGCTGGATCCAACACGTCTTGATCCTTTCGGGTGATCAGCTCTACCGAATGAATTTTCGCGAGATGATGCAGTCGCACATCGACTCGGGCGCCGACGCCACGATCGCGGGAATCCCGGTCAGCCGCGAGGACGCTTCGGCGTTGGGCATCATGCAGGTCGATGATGACGGTCAGGTCCGCGGTTTCGTCGAAAAGCCTCAATCGACAGAAGAGATGGATCGCGTACGCATGGAACCCAGTTGGATCGATGCTCGCGGCATCCCCAGCAATGGTCGCGACATGCTGGCCAGCATGGGACTCTACATTTTCAACAAGGATGTGATGATCGACTTGCTGGAAAACTCAGATCACCAAGATTTCGGCAAGGAGGTCTTCCCTGAGGCGATCAACTCGCACAAGGTTCAACTGCACCTGTTCGACGGTTACTGGGAAGACATTGGAACGATCCGTTCGTTTTATGAAGCCAACCTTTCGCTAGCCAGCAAGTCACCGCCGTTTGACATCCGTAATCGCGCTGCGCCGATCTACAGCCGTCCACGCTACCTGCCGCCCACCATCATGGGGAAGGCTCAGGTCAACGGCAGCCTGATCGCTGATGGCTGCATGATCGGTGACAACGTGACGATCGAGAACAGCGTGATCGGATTGCGCAGTGTGATCGGCGACAATGTCACGATTAAAGACACCGTGATGATGGGGGCTGACTTCATCGAGATGCGGGGTGGCCCACGCGAGGGCCGATTGCCCGTCGGTGTGGGAGCCAACACGGAGATAAGTGGCGCGATCCTGGACAAGAACTGCCGTATCGGCAGCAACGTCAAAATCACGAATCCAGGTGGCATCGAAAATCAGGGCGAGGACGAAGCCTTGCAGATCCGTGACGGCATCCCCATCGTCATTAAGGATGCCCAGATTGATGACGGATTCATCGGCTAGGTACAGGGATTCATCGGCTAGGTACACTGACTGGGAGTCTCGGCACAGCCAACTAACCGCAGCGTCATGCGTCATCTTCCCGGACAGGAAATCGTTCCCGGCTACACACTGGACCAGCCGCTGGGCTCTGGGATGACTGGCCAAGCCTGGTCGGCGATTGCGTCGGGTGGCGTCCGCGTGGCGATCAAGGTGGTTTCGGATTTGACCGTGCTGGGCGGCCAGCGAGAGTTCCAGGCGCTCACAACCATTCGGGATGCACGGCATCCCAACCTCTGCCCGATCTTTGGCTTTTGGTTGTTGGACGAGTCGGGGCAAGCGATCAAGTCGGAATTTCCGACATCCTCGGATCGCTCGTCGGTCCAAACCAGCGACTCAGAACCGTCCTCGATCACCGTAGACGCATCCCTCTTGGAGACGATGCCGGTTCCCAACGCGGGTACCGAATCAGCCCAGTCGGAAGCCGACGTCCGAATGAGCGACATCTTCCAGCAGTCCAACGCTCTGGTGGTTGCGATGGGCCTGGGTGAGATGAATCTGTGGGACTACCTGCAGCAACAGAAACAGATCGGCCCCGGACCCGGCATTGCGCACGACGAGTTGATCCGGTTCATGTCTGCCGCGGCTGACGCGATCGATCATCTCAATGGCAAGCACGCGATCTACCACTGTGACATCAAACCCCAAAACCTGCTGCTCGTCGGTGGACAGGTCCAGGTCTGTGACTTCGGTTTGGCGCGTCGCGTCGAAACCGATTCGCGGACCACACAGAATGCCTTTGGGACGCCGGCTTATGGCGCTCCGGAGATGCTGTTTCATCGCAAGTACAGCCCCACAATCGATCAATACTCGCTGGCAATCAGCTACTACGAACTACGCACAGGCAGGCTTCCGTACAAGAAGCTGACACCCGCAGACATCCTGGTGTCCAAAACAAAGGGGCAACTCGACTTTGCGGACGTGCCGCCGGATGTCGTGGCGGCCCTGCGGAAAGCAACGAGCATCGACCCGGCCAAACGGTTCAAGAGCTGTCGCGATTTCGTGCGGGCGTTGGAAACCCCACCGCAAACCGGCGCAGCTGCAAACTCTCGTTCAACTCAAACGCTGTCGGTGACGTTGGTCGCTGCGATCGCGATCATTGTCACGTCGGTCGTTCTAGCGCTAGATCCATTCGCCTCGCGAGACTTGCCCCACGCGACCCTTTCGCCAGAGCTGCCGGACGTTCCTCCAGCGACTCCAGTGGTTCCCAAAACGACCGATGTGGAACCCAACGACTCGGCTGACTCGCAATCGACAGACACCGGCGCGGCTGCG
>JBCCUO010000026.1:0-12591 GCA_039196805.1 Planctomycetota bacterium
CCACAAACGCGTCGATGGTCACGTCACCAGAGATATCCATCGAAACCAAGTTACCGTCCTGGAATGTAACGCCCGATCCGGTCACGTTGTCAATCGAAACGTCGTAAAACAGCTGAGCATTCCCGGCTCCCGATCCATCGTTGAAAGGCGTGTAGACCGGAGACAGCGGCGAGATGTTGATCGGTGCATTGGGAAGCTGGAAATTGGAACGGGGTTCCGCCGTCACCGAGCCGTCCCACTCAAAGGTGTTGAAGTCAAAGGTCAGGTTCGCCACTGACACGACCTCTGTCCCAACGCCTGTGATCGGGGCGTAGTCAATTCGCCCGACGCTCAGCGTCGAAAAATCCGGCTGCGAGACGACCTGATTGTTGATTTGGATTGGGTCGCCGTTGAACGTGCCGCTGCCGAAGCTCCCGAAAGCAGTGTAGTCAGACCCAGCGGAAAGTGGTGAGGCGATGACTGCCGTGTAGTTGCCGTTTGCCATTTGGTAATTGGCGAAGTCCGGCAATCCATTGTGGCTAGGGTCAAAGTTACCGTTCGAATCCTTGCCCTCGATGCCGTTTTGTGTTGACGAGTTCTTGAAGTTCGAGACAGCAAAGTAGCCCGTTGCCGGTCCTCCCAGATCAATGTACTCCGCCCACGCAGGTGCGGTCATCGAGCCGAGAGCTGCAGCCAAAATCGCTGCGACAGGTGCTATTTTCATGGAAAGGTCTTTTGAAATGTGTAGGGGGGACTCAATCGAGCTGAAAAAACGGCAAAGAAAATGGTGATGAATTGAATCTGTGAACCAGCAGTCGCCGCGAGGGACTAGAGAGAATTCGTTCGATGGTCGCTTAAAGAGGAACGCCAGGGCTTTCGGAAGCCTGGCGGCATCCACTACGACGCTAGAAAGTCTGGCGGGGTTGGCAGCTGTCCCCTCAACGACGACGGCGAAGCAGGGGCACTGCCAGGCTGCATGCCAGGAACGACAGCCCGGATGGCTCGGGGACCGCGTAGACCCCGACGGAGGCGACCGTTCCGGACAGGTTGACGCCGAGGGTCGAGTTAAACCCAAAGAGCGTCTGGGTATCGCTGATCTGGTAGCTAACCTGGTCTCCAGTGACACTGAACGTACCGTTCCACACCGTGCCGGCAACATCAAACGTGGTGTCCAGCGACAAATCAATGCTGGTCAACACGCCGTTGGAAAAGGTGACAGTGTCATTAGCACCAAGGGCACCGAAGCCAATGCTGCCCGGCTGGTCGAAAAACCACAGCCCCAACGCGCGATCCGAAATGTCGCTGATCGCCGTCGGCGGGCTGCCGGGCGTTCCGTTCGTGCGATCGGGGTCGCTCGTCCAGAACTCGCCCAGGTCGATACCAGTGATCGCTGTTGTTTCCACACCACTTCCAGAAATGGCATTCTCGTCAAAGTTGAGACCACCGATCAAGAAATCTGCTTCGCGCGGAAACAGATCAACGGTGTCAAATGGAGGACCGGGATTGGGCGAGTTGAAATTCGCGAAGTCGTAAAGCCCATCCGCGTCCCCTGTGTTGCTTCCGACAGACCCCAGAGAGCCGTTGCCCAAGCCGATGCGGCCGAATGAGCCGGTGACAGCATCTTCGCTGATGAACCCGTTTGGGTCCATCAAGCTGGCTAGGCTAATCTCGGCTGCATGAGATTGTCCACCGATCAATACGATTCCGATGCCAAGCCCCAGCGTGAAAAACCAGTGTCTCATTACAAATCGTCCTAGCCGAAGGCATCCAAGATGCCGGTCATGGTGAAGTGAGTCGATTCCTACCAGGCGACCCGCGGCCATCTGGTGAATTGGTCTGCCCACGAAGTTTGGCTGACGAAGACCGCGTTGGAGCGAAGCCGAGCATCAGCTGGAGCAGAGTTGGCTGGCTGTGACGAGCACGCGAAGAGTGTCCCGTCGGTGGCTGGCTAGAGGACCCAGTCGAACTGGGTTATCGCGAGCATATGTGCCAGCCGACCGTTCCGCAACCCTGCCGAGCGATCAATTGCCTTCGTTACGCTTCGATACTCCGCAGTTGCAACGGGATGAAAGTGCTTCCTCCGCCCCAACTCCCCGCGCGAATCGACGATCGATTGGACAGCCAAACTGCTGCAAGGCGGGCCATCTTCCCGCCAAGGTACCGTAAGGGGCCCATCTTGCCGTTGTGAAATTGTCGGTTGTAGGGCGACTTTACCGGCTAGCAGGCTGGTTAAGCTTATTGAAAACCGTTCTCAATAATCCTACTGAGGGCGGGCGCCCGGTCAGGCTCTGGTGTCTCCCGGCGCTGGTTGACTCCTTTCACCTCAAATACGCGTGAGCACTGTTATGTTGAAGAATTTCGGTTCAGCGTCTGTTGCCGTTGTGCTATTCTTTACGACCGCGACTGGACTTCATGCCCAGTCGGTCGAGCCACAGTTCCTGGATGTCGGCTCATTTCTGAGCGGCAACACTGACTTCGACGGTTGGGATGATCTGTCGGTGAATAACCCGGACATCTCTAGTCCCCCATACCCTTCGTTTCCCGGCGCGGCACCCTGGCCGGCGCCCATTGAGTCTCTCTTGACTCAGAACACGTTTCCGAACACTGCGGATGACGATCCAACGGGAGACGCGATCTTCAACAAAACTTCCGGAAACGGATACCCAGCTAGTAGCACCATCTATTCGTCGCCCTTTGGCACGGGCACATACGTCGTCAGCGACTCAACAGCTCTTCCCGGGCTGGAAACCATCGTTTTCCAGGCCGAGATCGGAAGTGGCTCTTCCGGTTGGTTGACGGGAGATCCGACGCTGACGGTTAATGGCACTACGGCCGTGCCGCTGGCCAATTCGCTGCTGGTCGATGTCAACTTTGACCCCGCAGGTCCCTTTGGGCCACTGTCACGCAATACGTTTCTCTACCAGTGGGATGTGACCGGCCTGGGCGTCACTGACTTTGACATTGACTTCGGATTGGCCGGCACTAGTGCGACCATTTGGGCGCTCCAACTGGACCAGGGCGATACGTTTGCAGCCGTTCCGGAGCCGACAGCGCTTGCCGGACTTGCCGGCTTGGGCTTGATCGGAGCGGTTGCACGCCGTCGTCGACGTTCGTCGTGATGAACGTTAGGCGACAGGCACGGGCAAGCCGGTGAGTCTGACCGTGCGTTCATTTGACGATTCATGCCATCCGCGGGCGTTGCAGTACTCTGTGACGCCCGCTTCTCGTTCTCTGAGGCGTTCGTCCTTGACTGTTCGCTTGAGACAGGGAAATTTTAGCGATCTCCGCGGCGGTCCAGGTAAAGACTGACCGGTCGTTTTCTCTAGCACATGAACTCCCGCTTCCATAGGTCCATCGAATGAAGTCCGCCCCTGCCTTGTTGATGATCACCACCGTTTTGCTGACCACGTCTTTCGCCAACGCGGAGACACTCTTAATCGAGTTTGGCACTCGAATCACATCGAAACAAATCGATATCCCTGAGAAGTATCAGGATCTGAATGCAACGTTTGACTCGATTCCGGAACACGGAGACTTTGACGTCCGCGTGATTGTCCCGAACTTTGAGAGTTATGCCAAAGGCACCCACACGGTCCCATTGAACGTAGGCAATCGGCTTAACTACGGGGCAGGTGCCGAGGCGCCCGCGAAAATAAAAACGCCGGGGCTGGCAGTCACACTCGAGACGAAGATCTTCGGAGCCTTGGAGGGTGTTTCGACTCGTGTCCGCGCTATGGGGTCGCAGCAGACAATCGGCAAGGTGATCTTGCCGGATGAAACCCAATTAGCCGACTACGGGACGGTGACGATCGTGGATGGGCAAGTGACGGCTTTCACCTATGGTTGGACCCAGGCCGAAAACCCTGGCCTGGCTAGCATTACACGGTTCTTGGTGGAGCGAAGAAAGTTCCCTGTCGGAATGGGATCGCTCACGATTGATGTGAACGCCTTTTCGGCCCCCGCAAAGTTTGGCGATCTGGCATTCGTCATTGGCCTGAATCCGGAGGTTAGGATCGCCTTGACCGATGCGTCACGCGACTAGCTTGACTTAACCACACCTCCAACCGGGCGGGGTCATCCAAGGGGGAGGATGTTGCCATCCCGGCGACCGATGTCAGCTGCAGCCGATAGTGGCCGCTACTCCGTTCCGCGGCCACGGGCAAGCAAGGTGAGCGGTGAGGAGAAACCGATTCGCAATGCTGGCCACGTCGCGGCCAGCGAGGCAAACACCAGCATCACGGCGCAACCGACCATCAGCGGGACAGCCGGTAGGGTCAGCGGAACGTCCATGCCGCCGAACCAACTGGTCGCCTGCGTCAGTGCCGTCCCGCACCAGCCGGCCATGATCCCAAAGCTACAACCGATCGTGCAGGCAACCAGCCCGATCAGAATCCCTTCTGCGACGACAATACGAACCAGGGTGCTACGAGTGTATCCGACCGCACGCAGAATGCCGAATTCCCACTGTCGCGCCCGGACGGCCGCCAACAGCATGTTGACCATCGCGATGCTTGAAATACCCATCGCCATTACGGGCACGACGCTCATGAACCACAGCCAGAACGCCGCTGACTGCAGAACGTGACCGCCAATGTCGGAGGTCATCATCAATCGGACGCCGTCTGGCGATGGATTGACAGCGTCGGCCGGGTTTTCAATCAGTGACTTGGCCACGTCCAACGCCGCGTTGGCGTCTTCGTTTACCCCCGCTGCATTCACCCAGCAGTGAAGCGGACCGGGCAGCTCAAAATCCCGCTTGACCGAATCGAAGTCCGCAAACAGTAGCCCGGCCGAACGGTGTGTCCGCTGCCGCATGTTGGTCGTCTTGGTCATCCATTGACCACCGCGCAGGTGCACGGCGCCGGCAATGGTGTAGCGGACTGGATGCTCGGGCGTTTCGGGTGGTATCAGGTACAGGTCGCCACCGATTTCCAGCTCAGACTGCTTTAAAAAGTGATCCGGCACGACGCAGCCCCGCGCCGTTTTCATCAATCGGATCGCTTCCTGGGGCGACCCGGCACACCACCGGGCATCGACTAAGGGTGTCTCGGATCCAAACGCCACCTCGGGATCAATTCCCGCCAAGACAACCACCATCTGCCGGGTCACCGAGGGATATTCGGCGCTATCGAGCACATCGTCGCGGAGCCGCGGCTGCTCGACGATCAGTGGCTCGATCTTTCCGTCGCTGAATCGGCTGCGAAGCTGATCAAGATCTTGCTGGGAAAGCGGCCGGTCGAAGACCAGCGTCGCATCGGGAGCCCAGTCTGTTGGCACAAAGATCTGCACCATCGACCAGCCCCACACGTGGATGCCGGAAAAGAGTCCCATCCCGACGCTCATCGTCAAAGCGCAGGCGGTCGTCCGCCACAGCTGGGACGTAAGCTGCTGCCGTAGCAATTCGGGCGGCAGGCGAAGCAGCCAGGCAAGCCAAGGAGAAAGCCAACTGTCGAAGGCGCGAACCAAACCAGGTGTCAGCAGCAGCAAGCCCAAGCCCAGACTGGCGGCGCCAAACAGAAGTCGCGCGAAAACTGATTCGGCCAGGCTGGGTGGCGACCAAAAACTGATCGCCGGAAAGCATACCAATAGCGGGATACAGATCAGTAGCGAAGCGATCGACAAGCCACGTCGATCCCCTGCAAGCAACGCGTTCCGGGGAAGCACCGCGTCAAGCGGTTTGACGCGGGTCGCCCGCCACGCGGGGATCGCGGCCGCGAGCACCGAAGCGATCAAACTGACCAATATCGCCAGCATGATTCCCCAGCGATCGACACCGATCCCGTGACGAACCACGCCGTCGGTCGCGCGGTCGAAAGCAACAACCAGTGCAGATCCCAGCGGAATCCCAACCAACAAACCCAGGCACGCTAACGCGATGCCCTCGCTTGCAATTAGCACCGCCAACTGCCGCTTGCTGAGCACGACGGCCCGCAGAATCGCGAACTGCCGCGTCCGCTCGCTGACCCCCATCGACAGCGTGGAAAGGATGACCAAAAAAGCCAACAGCACCGCGATGACGCCGACGACCGAAGCCTGCAGTGCCAGGCTGCTGGCCTTGGCCGCTTCGGACATCTCTTCCTCCAGGTCCAAGTCGGTCATGAACTGAGCCGGTTTGGGCATGGCATGCAGCTGAGGCGATAACCGATAGCGAAACCGGTGGACGTCGACGTCATCGTGCA
This sequence comes from Planctomycetota bacterium, assembly GCA_039196805.1. Lineage (GTDB taxonomy): Bacteria > Planctomycetota > Planctomycetia > Pirellulales > Pirellulaceae > JBCCUO01. Next base: position 6,159 of record JBCCUO010000026.1, read on the forward strand.
GTTCCACGGCGACGAACGTGATGGTGGAGGGCACTCGGTGAACGGACCGGGCGTCTCGCAGAGAGCAGAAGACGGCACCCACGCTGGGGCTGGGAAGCATTCGCGAACCAACGGTTGCACCGGTGATCGTGGGGGGGGGTGGTTTCATGACGCCAACAATCGACAGACGGAGTCGCCGGGGTGTCGGCCCGGGGACCTCGAGCTGGTCGCCGATGTCGACGCCAAGCTGGTCCGCAAAGGCTTTGCTCAAAACGACTTCCACCGCTTCCGATCGATCGTCCGCGATCCAATCGCCACGCAGCATCTCAAACGGCGGGGCAGCCGCGTCGGTGCCGATGACAACGTCTTCCCAGCCCCCTTCGCGGTCGCGATAGCCGCCGCCCGCGTCGCCCCCGCCACCCAAATGGCGACCAACCAGGCGGAACGTTAATAAACGCGCCCACATGGGATCGACACTCTGGACTTTCGGTTGGGCCCGAAGCAGATCCACGGTGGCGGGCAACACTTCGCGGTTCGCTTTGCGGCTGATCGGGTCGACCACCAGGGTGTAGCGGCCGAGCGCACGCGACGCGTAAACGTCAAGCGAGCGAATCGCAGAAGAGTAGATGCTAATCACCCAGATCAGCAGACAAACCGCGCTCGCGGTCGCCAAGGTTGTCAGCGCGGTTCGGACTTTGTGCCCTCCGAACTGAGACGTCGTCAAAAGCCAGATGGTTCTCACTGGACGCCCATCCGCTCAGCCGGAGTGCCGGCTTCCAAAGCGGTGTGATATCGCCGGGCAAGGGACTCCGCTTGATCGATCCCGTCGCCGGCGAACTGATCGACGAGTCGTCCATCGCTCAGAACAACGACACGATCAGCCCAGCAGGCGACCGCGGGTTCGTGGGTGACCACGACGATCGTCAGCTGGTCCGAGACGGTAAGCCGTTTCAAGACTCGGCACAGTTCCTGACCCGCGACGGAATCGAGACTACCGGTGGGTTCATCAAGCAACAAGATCGCGGGGCGACTGATCAACGCGCGGGCGATTGCGACGCGTTGCTGCTCCCCACCGGATAGCTCATCGGGTTTGTGGTGGCCGCGTTCCGACAAACCAAAGTCGGCCAAAAGCTGGTCGGCATTCTCAGCGAGCGTTCGGTCGGCCAACACCGGGAGTCGCACGTTGTCTCGAGCGGTTAGCGTTGGGATCAGATTGAATGCTTGGAAGACGAGTCCGATCCGTTCTTGACGAAATCGGGTCAGCCTGGCGTCGGAGAGATCTGACAGATCTTGACCAGTCACACGGACCACGCCCGAGTCGACGTCCGTGAGGCCTGCCATGGCGTGCAGCAGTGTGCTCTTTCCCGATCCAGAAGCTCCCATGATGACCAAAAACTCGCCAGGTTCGGCGGTCAAACTGACACCGCGGAGCGCCTGGACGGGTTGCCGACCCTGCGGAAACGTCTTCTCGACATCCTCTACCTCGAAAGGCAAATGGCTGGCTTTGGACGGATCGTTCATTCGAAATGCTTTGCGCCGGACGATTTCTCGGTTGCTTTCGCTGCGCCGCGAAAACCGGATTTCTTTTCGGAGGCGTGCAGTGTTCGCGTGCTGAGGGCCTCGGCCGACTCCACATCGCTGACGTCGAACTGGTCCGCAATTCTACCATCCGCGATCACGACCACTCGGTCGGCCCGAAACGCAACGAAGGGGTCGTGAGTCACCATCGCAACGGATCGACCATCGGCCGCGACCACGTCACGCAACCAACCCGCTACCGAGCCTGAACTGCTTCGATCCAAGCTGCCGGTCGGTTCATCGGCCAGGACAACACGCGGATCGTTCACGATCGCACGAGCCAACGCAACCCGTTGTTGTTCGCCACCGGACAGCTCACCGGGTCGATGATGGGCTCGGTCGGACAAACCGACCTGATCCAACCGCCGTTGAGCCTGGTCACGAGCCCGGCGACGCCGGACGCCTGCCAACAACAGCGGCAGGGCGACATTATCCCTGGCGGATAATGTCGGTAGCAAGTTGAATGCCTGAAATACAACGCCAAGCTGACTCGATCTCAACCGCCTCCATTGCCGGTCGGACGCCAACGTCAATTCTTGCCCGGCAACGCGGATCCGCCCCTGGTCGGGTCGCTCCAGGCCGGCCAATAGCTGCAAGAGCGTCGTCTTGCCAGACCCCGACGCGCCGACGATCGCCAGGAATTCTCCCTGCGCCAGTGTCAGGTCGATCCCATCGACGGCAGCCACTGAGGCACGCCCTGTTCCGAAACGCTTGTGTAAACCACTCGCGGTCAGTCCGCCATGTTGAGCTTGTTCGGTCATCGCAGTGTGGGTGCCGTTGTTACGTTGTGCTCGCATTGTCTCGAAACAATTGAGCGGGACTGATCCTACCGATTCGCCATCCCGCGATCAGGGACGCGGCAGCGCATACGCCAAAGGTGAGCCACCACCCGGGCCACAACCAGGACCACGGAATCAAGAATTCGGCGCCGATTCCCGCCCATCGCCAGTGCAAGCCCGCAATCTGAGCGACTTGCAGCCCGATCCAGGCGCCGCCAAAACCAAACAGGCAAGCAACCACCACCGCGGACAAGCCGATCAGGAGGCTCTCGGCGAACAGCATTCGCGTCAGCGCAAAGCGAGTGAATCCGCAACTGCGAAGGATGCCCAACTCACGCCCACGCGACCCAACCGACGTGATCAGGCTGCCGGCGACAGAGAATAAACTGAATCCCAGGAAAATCAGGGGAAGCCATCCCAGCCGTCTCGCGATCGTGGCCCCCCATTCACCTCGCAGGGCGGCCCGTACGCGATCGAGATCGTCCGTTTGCACCGACCGTTGCATCAGAGTGACGTCAAACCCGTCCGGGGCGTGTCGTAGAGGTTGATCCAGATCAACCACGCGTTGGACAACGTCCGACATCGCCTCACGGCCCTGACGACTCAGGCTCGTTCCCCGACGCAGTGAAACGCCCTGCGGATAGGATGGGATTTCACTGGCCAAACCCGACGCCGTGTCACCCAGAAAGTAGTTGGCATGGGCGGTCTGAAAGTCTTCTCGGACCCGCGCGATGTCGCAGATGATCATCAGTTCGTGGGGCCGGCCACGCAGCCGTACCTTATTTTGTTTGGTGCTCATCAGCCAGCCACGCAAGTTGACGATGCCCGCGATGCGGTAGACGCGCTCTGCCAGTTGCCCGGGAACCGCGACCGCTAGCTTGTCACCGACTTGCAGCCCAACCGATACGGCATACCAAGAACTGACTAGGCAGTGCGGTCCATCGGAAAGTTGACTCAAGATCGTTTGACGATCACCCTGCAAGACTTCGATGGGAAGCCGTTGCCCGGCGAAAGCGGGTCTGACGCCAACGACCAAAGTTGCGGTCGTCTTTCTGACCGTTGGGCTTTCGGTGACCGTTGAGCTTTCGGAGGTCGCTAAGATCTCCGCCGCGTCGCCGGTGTCCGCCGCGAGATTCGTGTCCACCAAGATCAACGGTTCCATCTGGGCAAACTCCGGTTGCTTCATCACCTGTTCCACCTCGGATCGCACCAGTCCGTAGGGATAGATCGACACCATCCAGCGAGGAAAGGACGTATCGACGACAAACGGCTCCAACATCGATGCTGCCCAACAACTGATCCAAATGAAACCGCTCAGCCCGACCGAGGTGGCGATCACCGAACCAACACTGCCCGTGCGATCAATGCTCAATTGATCTGCCAACAGCAGCGAATCGGTTCGTGTCAGCCAGGCCACCGGACGGGTCAGCCGCCGTGTCACCAGGCCGACCACGACGGGCGTGCCCGCCAACGTGGCCAGCGCAAGGGTTGGAACTCCACACCAGATGAATGCCTGCGCCCGCGACTCGGAGTTCGATGGCGTCGCCGCTATGCACGCCGCTCCGGCCATCAAAATCGCCAGGCAGATCAACGCCGATCGCCATGAACTCTGAGTTTCGCCCGATCGATCGCGGCCCACCCGGTAGGTCCCGGCCGATCGGTTTTTGGAAGCCGCCCAAGCAGGGATCGCGGCGCCGGTCGCCGCGCTGAACAGCAGCACGGCGGTCAAGACCACTAGGCTCCACGGATCCCACACCCCCGCATCGCCAAACACAGGAACCACCGTCACGATCAGCCAGCCCATCGCCACAGCGAAAACCAGTCCGATTAGTCCCAGAACGCATGACTCCAGCAGCAGGCTGCCGAAGATCGTCACCTGACGTGCCCCCAGACTGCGGAGCAGGTCATGCTCCGCGACCCGTCGACGGACCGCGTTACCTTGGACCCCGAATGCGATACACATCGCGGAAGCAGCGGACAAGACCACCAACGTCAGCACCGTTGACCGAGCGACGTAGATCGTCATGCCACTGCGAGCCCGTTGACTGATCACTTGCCGGTCCCATAACTCCAGCCTGCCGGGGTGGGCCGCGATTCGTTCTCGCCATTGCTTCACAAAGGCATTGTGATCCCCAGGGTCAGCGAGCTGAATTCTCAAGTCCGAAATGGGACGCCGACCTCCGGCGATTCGTTTGGCCGCAGCGATGGTCACATGCCAGGAATTCAGCCGAAGCGATTCATCCGTCCCAAGAAAGGACTTACCATGACCCAAAAACCCGACGACGACGGCTAGAAACACACCGGCATCACTTTCCAGCCGGCGACGATCCCCCAACTTCATTGACCACATCAGATGCTGTGGCACAACGATCTCTACAAGCTGGTCCGGCTTGTCGCTTGGCCAGCGTCCTGAAAGCAACTTGCCGCGTGGAACGTCTTCCTGCCAGGCGACCAAGTCGTGGCGTTTCCCAGGGATCCAGCCCGCAAGTGGACCGTCGTAGAAAGCATCACCGTCCAGTTCGCCGTGCTCGTCTGCGGGAAGGTCAAAAACGGGAACGCGAATCGCCTGGTCGACCCGAGCGACCCGATCATCGACGGAGATCTGATCAACGATCCTTGCGGGAACAAATGGCTGCACCGGATCAGTCGCGACCAGGTAGAGCTGGTTCGCAGACAGTAACTCACCGGGCATCTGCGCCGCCCGTTCAGCCGTGTTCTGGTACGACAGCAGCGAAACAAGGAGCAGACTGCCGGCAAACCCCAGGGCGATCCCGACCGCCAGCACGCGTCCCGGCCGCCGCAGCAAACTGGCGGACGTCAAAAGAATCGTGGCCGAGGGACTCATCGCGTGAGGAAGACCTTGCTCTTGGCCCCGGCGACCGGGCGTCGTTGGAACATTCGTGTGGAACGGGACGGGAATGCCCTCACACAATCCTCATCTGACGGGATTGGTGGATCAGACGCAACGCTACAGACGCTGTTGGCCAGCCTATTGGGACACTTCGTTAACAATCTCAACGAAGCACTCCGTGTGCCATCCTGCCCGGGTGTCTCCTATTCCGATGAAGTTGCCTAACCAAGACGAGGTGCAGGTGAAAAAACGTTCGGCAAGGCGGAATTCTGGCCTCCCAGCGAAGTTGCAGTCCAGAACGCGGCAGCCCACTAGCAATCTATACCTTTAGGTGATCAAATGAAGTTTCGGGTTTCAACTGCACCTTGACTGTATCACGTGTTTCCCTAACTTGGAGTGGAAGAAATGCTGTCAATTCTCCGCACGGGCTTGATGGTGATCGCCCTGGCCCTCTCGTTGGCGATGGCGACGAGCACCGTTTCAGCGGCCAACGTGACGATCGGCACACCGCTGGTGGACATTTGGAACTCCGCTGTCAATCCGCTGTATGGCTATCGCCCGACGGCGTCGGCGTTTGGATCGGGTGGTGACCCCACGCTGGAAGACCTGTTCGTCACCCAGCTCTTGATTTTTGACTCCACCAGCGCCGCTGCTGCCGGGCAAGGCGCATCCAACTACGTCATCCAATCAGCGACGGTGACACTGGTTCGTGATCCATCGACCAGCTACGTCTATGACCCGACGTTTGACCCACTGAGTGTTTACACCAGCGGGGCGGCGGACGACCCGGGCAGCCCGATGGAACTCTACGGGTCCGGATTCCGCAGCGGTGTCACGGCCAACAATTATGTCGAGGGAACCGCCCAAAATCCTGGAACGCCCTGGGGGCTACCCGCTCCACCGTTTTCCAAGGGTGTGCGGCTTGCTTTCCCAACGGATGGCCTTGGCGGAACCACACGTGATATCTCAAGCCACGTGCAAGACAACTCGGCCGTCGTGCCGTTTGCGGTCGGCACGGTGCCGGGATTGAGCGCGGGTGATCTGGTCACCGGCCCCGGTGTGATGAACTTTGATCTGCAGCTTTCGCCGGATGTGATCGGCTACTTGCAAAAAGGGCTCGACGATGGACGGTTAGCCTTTCACGTTGCATCGCATCTGAACCCGGGCGGCGGAGCGCTGGCTGCGTTTCCCAGTTTCTTCAACAAGGAGAGCGGGCAGGGCAGCGCGTCGCTGACATTGAACGTCC
>JBCCUO010000027.1:0-12578 GCA_039196805.1 Planctomycetota bacterium
GCCGCCCTTCGTTGTCGCCACCGTTCCGTTGCCGCGTTTCACTGGGGCGACTGAGCGGAACTGGCGATGGGGCATCCAAGCGGGGCCGTATCGCATGCCGTTCGGTCAATCCGAAACAGATTCCATGCGACGCGGGATCCGATTCGAGTGCTCATGGCATGAACCCATGAGTGCTCCGTCGACATTTGAATCGACACCGGACTCAAGGCCCACGCTCACGCTCGATCGGGGGGAACTTCGGCCAAACAAGAGAGTTCCGAAGTTGGTCGTCCCTGGCGGGACTGTTTGCCGGCTGCGATGGCACCCTTGCCAAAAGCAATCCGACGACGCGTTTCTGATCGCGTCCGGTAGGAAGTGATTCGTTGCCAGCATCTTTGTTGGCCTTACCCGAGCCACGCGTTCAACATAATTGCGTGCTTGTTTTCGCTCGGCGAATCCTGTTCCACGCCTAATGGACGTGTTGCCTAAAAGATAGCTGATCGACCGAGCAGCGGCCATCCGGAAGTTTCCGGTTCGCTCCTCTGCGTCCGACCTAGTGGCAGTCGGATCGCTGGCGAGGGATGAGACGGGGCAAGATGCTGTCGCAGGGGCCACGTAAGGGGAACAACCGTTACATTGGGGCCATCGGAAACTTTTGCGCCAACTATCCTGACTGATCGTTTTGTTGATGGTCCCGTACCCGACACCTATCCACTCAGCCTCGCCGCTAAGCACGTCATGACGAACTTCCGCTGCTGCCTCGCTCTGCTTGCCCTTTCCGTAACGTCCGCGTCCTTGGCTGCAGAAGACTCGGTGGCCTCCGTTCGAATGGGCTGCGGCGAGATGACTTTTGACACTGTGCCTGGCTGGGGATTGCGGCCTGATGGGAGCTCCGCACTTGGGCCGACACACGGCGGGGTCGTCATCGATCGGGCGGGAAACATCTTCACCAGCGCCAACCGAGGCGTCTACGTTTTCTCTCCCGACGGCAAGGTCGTGCATTCTTTCTTGGGCGGTGATTACACGAACCTGCATGACATCGAGATTCGCGAAGAGGACGGCGTGGAGTACATCTATGGTGCCCGGAATAAGAACGCCGAGGGCATCAAATTCGACGCTCACACCGGCGAAGTGGTACTGCGACTACCGTTTCCGGAAGAATCAGGTCTACGTCTGAAAAAGTTCAGCCCAACTGCGATCACGGTCGCCCCCGGCGGCGACATCTTTCTGTCTGACGGCTACGCCAGCAATCATGTGTTTCGATTCGACTCGAACGGGAAGTACCTGAGTCACTTTGGCACGAAGGGAAATGGCCTGAAGCAATTCAACACGGCTCATGGCATGACCTTGGACACACGTTACGATCCGCCGCTTCTGTTGATCTGCGACCGGAACCACGAACCGAAGGGGCGCTTGCTTCACTACTCGCTCGACGGAGAATTCCTTGAAGAGGTGGTGACAGGATTGGGCATGCCGACGTCCGTTGCGATTTGGGGTGACTACGTTTCGGTGCCCGACCTTCATGGTCGACTGGTCGTTTTGGATAAGAGCAACACGATCATCTCGGTTCTGGGGCACAACTCGAATCCAAAGACGCGAGGTAGCTTTAAGGTACCGCAGAGCGAGTGGATTGAGGGCGTCTTCAGTGGGACTCACGGTTCGTACTGGGACAAGGATGGCAACCTTTACGTCCAGGACTGGAACACCTCCGGAAGGATCATGAAATTGATCCGCGTCCGCTGAAGATTCTCAGGGAAATGTAAGAAGAGTTTCAAAGCGTTTTTTTCCTAAGAACCATCGGAAACGCAGCGTTATACCTACGTCAAGTCACCCAAGTCGCTGGTGGCAATAGTCCCTCTTCTTCCCCTCCCGAGGATTGGTGCGATGCGTGGTACGTTTGTCGTTGGTTTGGTCTTTGTCTCAGCAAGCTGGGGGCCGCTTGCAACGCTCTTCGCTCAGCAACAAGCGGCTCTGCGAGAAGCCCCTGGGCAAGCGGAGTCGGATGCACCGGCCCCAGGTGGCGAACAACCGGTCATCAAGCCGAAGCCAAAGAATGCCACCAAGATGGTCAATCGAGGCGTTGAGTGGCTGATCAACGCGCAGCACGATGATGGTGGTTGGGGCGGTGGAAGTCATGCTCAGCAGAACGTTCGCGATCCCAGCAAGTTTCCGTCGGACCCGGCGACCACGTCGTTTGCAGCGGTTGCCCTGCTGAAGGCTGGGCACACACCAACATCGGGGAAACACAGTGATGCGGTCTTAGCCGCGGTCAGATACTTGGTCAAAGCTGTCGATGCGGCGCCTCAAGACTCGCCCAAGATCACAACGCTGACGGGGACTCAGCCGCAAGTGAAGCTGGGGGCGATGATTGATACCGCAATGACCGCTCAGTTTCTGACGCGCGTCCGCGAGATGCTGGATTCCAAGCCGAAGCTTCGTCAGAAGGTCAACAAGGCGTTGACGGAATGCCTGCGTCGATTGGAGGAAACACAGAAATCCGACGGATCGTGGGGAGACGGGGGCGGTTGGGCTCCTGTGCTGCAGTCGGCCATGAACTGCAGTTCGCTGGAATTGGCTCGCGCATCGGGTATCCAGGTCGACGACACGAAAGTCGACCGAGCGCGTAACTATCAAAAGAGCAACGTCAACGCTGCCACGGGCGGAGCGTCGGCCGACAAGGCGGCTGGCGTTGAGCTGTATGCGTTCGCCGGCGGATTTCGCGGGAACGCAGCCGACGCGTCGATCGCCCAGTCGGTGATCAACAAAGCCAAGGATGAGGGAAAGCTGGCAAAGGATGCTCCTGTCAGCGAGGACAACCTGCGACTGGCCGGCCAGGACGCCAAGCAGGCCAGGGAGTTGGCTGAGGCGGAAACACGCAATCAGGCCCAGATTCGTCGACTGGAAGACGAAACACTCCTTTCCGGCTTTGGCAACAACGGCGGTGAAGAGTTCCTTAGCTATCTGATGACAAGTGAGTCGTTGGTGATCGCGGGGGGAAAAGCATGGAACAAATGGAACTCCAACATGATCAAGCGGCTGGGCAAGGTTCAAAACGCCGACGGCAGTTGGTCGGGGCATCACTGCATCACTAGCCCCACGTTTTGCACGGCAGCCGTCCTTCAGGTGCTGACGACCGATCGTGACGTCAAGATGCTCAAACGCGTTGCTGCTGCCAACGAAAAGAAGGCGACGCGGTAGACGCACGAACCCGCAATTCGGTTGCTGTTCCGGTCCCGTCGGCTCAGACAGGCTGGAAGCTTGTCCCACTGGGTTGGAAGACTCTGACAGGGTTTGTGTGATGCATCAACAGTTTTCGCGCCGTGGTTGGTTCGGCTTGGTGGCCAGCACGCTCGCAACTCGCAGCGTTTCAGCCTCTGACGTCGGTCCCAGCGTGTCGTCGCGGATTCGTCGCTTCCTGATGAAGGTGCAAAACCAAGACGGCAGCTGGCGAAGTCAGCACTACGGTGTACTGAAGAGCGGCCAAGCCATGACGCCGTTCGTGCTTCACACTCTGCTGCGGTCGACTCAAGACCAACCAGGTGTGTTGGCGAAGGTGCGACAACCCGCCGAACGGGCAGTCAGCTGGATGGAGAGTCGGCTTCGTCAAGGTTGCCTTGGCGTTGCCGACACGGATGTCCTGGAGTATCCGGTGTATGCGACCAGTTGGGCCCTCCGGTGCGTGCAACTGTGCCTGGACACGTCGATTATCGAAGAGTCGACCGCCGTGCCGATGATTGCGGCGATGCGAGGCTTCTTGATCGAGCAACAATTCGACGAGTCCAACGGGTTCACGCCGACGGATTTGCCCTATGGAGGCTGGGGGTTTGGTGGATCGCATCCAGCTGGAGTAGCAGGACACATGGATCTGGCCCATTCACGCTACGCGTTGCAAGCCCTTGCGGAAACAGGCGGCGTGCCTCTGGATGTTGGGCAAAAATCCTTGACTCTGTTGCGCCTGCTGCAAAAGCATCCCTCGGAAACGCGGGAGCAACCCCTGGGCCAAGGCTTGGTTAGTACGACGGCCGAGTTTGATGGTGGCTTCTACTTTTCGCCCGTTGTCTTGGGTGCCAACAAAGGACGCATGGAAGAGACGAAGCAAGGCCCTCAGTTCCGCAGCTATGCCACCGCGACCTGCGAGGGCGTGTTGGCGCTGCAAGCAGCCGGACTGCCGACGGACGATCCTAGAGTTCAAGCCGCTAAGCGATGGTTTCTGGAACATCCGAGTTGGAATTACCCGGAGGGAATTCCAAAGCAGTACCCCGAGCCGTGGGGTGACGCAGTGACCTTCTATCACCAGTCTGTCCGCGCCGAAGCCTACCGGGTCCTTCAGATCGACGACGGCTGGGAGCAAGCGCTCCGTGAGAGAATTGCACTTCATCTCCGCCGCGACGGGAGTGTCGTCAATCAACGCAGCGGGTTAATGAAGGAGGACGATCCGCTGCTTGCTAGTACGTTGGCCTTGATCGCCCTGAATGCCTAGGTTCGACTTCCGGCCAAGGTCGCCAGCTTCAGAATCTCTTGAGCCAGGGCTTCGGATCTGGCAACGATGATCGGTTCAGCCACAAAAGGATCGCTTGGGCGTCCGTCCGGATTTAAGAAAACCCCTCCGGCTTCTTCCAAAATCACCTGCGGCGCGGCGATATCCCAGGGAGCTTGCTTAACGTGATCTGGATTGTTATCGTGAACCGCAACGGCCAGTGCACTCTCGCCGCAGGCAATTCGCATCGCCACGCCCGAATTGGGAACGCTGGATGTCACCAGTTGAGCACCACCCGCCATCCGCAATCGGGTCCGAAGGTCTCCAAAGAAACTCGACTCCCACTTCGCATGGCCGTATTGGTTCATCTCGACCCAGACGTCTGACAGCGTTTGCGGCGAGTCGTCGATGACCAATCGCCTGCCGTTTCTCCATGCCCCTCGTCCACGTTCGGCGTAGAACCACTCCTCAGTCAGTGGAAAGTAGACGACCCCCAACTGAGTGCGGTCCCCTTGCCGCGCGGCAACCAAGACCGACGAATAGTGGTCGCCCGCCTGCAGTAGAAAGGCATTGGTCCCGTCCAGAGGATCAACGATCCAAAAGTCTTTGGCGTCGGGCCGCTCGCTGTTAAGCTCCTCCGAGAGAATCGGCCAATCACTCTCGCCACGAAGCACTTGGCATGCCTCCCGATCGGCATCTAGATCGACTTGCGAAACCAGATCACCCACGTCCTTTTTTTGGACCTGATTCAGCTTCCCGTAACCCTCTCGAATCACGTCCCCGGCTGCCCTAGCCGCTTTCATCGCAAGCTGAACGTTACCGCTAAGGTGAGCTGCATGCTCAATTACGTCGTCCGTGTTCATGGGGTCTATGTGCGTTCCTGAGGCGGCGGATGAATGGGAAGTCGTCGAACGTTGGCTTTTGCCCCTGCAGTCAATGCAGAGCGTACACGCAGATCCTAGTTCGCACGATGCGAGATGCGAGACGGCGCGAATCCACACCAAAGATTCACGATCAACGGCGGCTGACAGATTGTCGCAGCCACGCAGCGAGTCATGGCTCGGTCGGCCAATCAGCTCTCGTTGAAGAAGATGACCAGGTTCTTGGTCTGCCGCGCCGCCGCGACGATGTCGACCTTGCCGTCACCATTCAAGTCGCCAACTTTGATGTCTTCGACTGCGACACGCTCTCCCGATATTCTTGTTTCACGCCACTCGGACCCATCGGGAGTCAGTGGCGTAAACATCTTGATGCCCGGCACGCCAGGATCGTTCATCGCCCGCCAACCCACGACGATCTGGTCGGACCCCGTTCCCAGGAAATCCGCGCACGCGAGAGCATGTCCGTCCTTCAACTGTTCATCCAAAAGCTGCACCTGAGGCCACTTTTGATTCGGCGTTTCGGGCTCCACGTAAACGGCGCATGTGGTACCGTGTTTCGGTTCGACCGTTGCAATGAATCGTCGTCCGTCGGGCAAACGACCGTCCCGAACCTCGCCGGCGAAGTCATCGGTCAACTGACGTGACTGCCATTGACCAGCTGACACTTCATCGAAATGCCATACACCCTCCTTGGCCGCGATGATCATCTCTTCCTCGTCATCGTCGTCCCAGTTGACAACGTGAAAGTTGTGCGACAAGTGCAGGAAGTCACACACGGCCTGGTGATCCCAATCGGTCGCCGGATCGACGGGCATGGCGTACTCCAACACCTTGAGTCCCGGGCCGTCACCGTCAACGCTCCCCTTTCCGCGGAGCGGCTTGACGACCAGGCGATAGTCTTCGCCCCTGCGTTTTAGCCAGTGCATTCGATGCACACTTGGTTCGTTGTGCAGTCGAACGGGCTGCCACGCCTGAGTGCGATCGTTGGGTGGAATCAAATAGAAAACCGCACCGTCCTTCAGGCTCTCGCGATAGTTCCACTGCCCGCCAACAGCGATCTCGGCTCGACCATCCCCGGTGATGTCTCGCGCGGTCACGCAAACGTTATCCCGTCGCGACAGATCTTCCGCGATGACGTGTTTCGTCCAGCTTGGATTTTGGTACCACTGGATTGTGCGTTTGTCCGCCAGCACGATGTCCGTCAAACCGTCACCGTCGACGTCGGTGAGTTGAATTCCGTATCCGATTTGGATCGTGTCGATCTGAACGGTGTTCCACTTGAATTCAACCGGTTCAGTCGCGGAAGCGAACTGAAAGGCCTGCCACGTGACGAACAGGAGACAAACGAATCGACAAGTCATGGGATCAGTTTGAGTTCGTGTTGATTGCCTTCGCGGAAAACTTCTCGGCATCTCGGAATCCAGGTTTCCAGTTTGCCTGGATCAACGCTTGGCCGACGAAGTCGGAATCGTTCAACATCCTTGCCGGGTCGCTGGTGATTTGCTCAGACTTGTCCACAAAGATCTTGATGAGGTACGTCCCGGGAGCGAGAGGGAACGATTCTGGCCCAACATCCTGATCCTGAACATCGTGCTTGATCCGCGAGCGAAACATGATCAGGGCGCCGTTGACGATGCGACGCGGCGTGATGGTTCCCTGAGTGAACGCGACGGGAAGTTCCGACCACTCCAATCGATCCGAGTCGTCTTTCCGGTCTTTGGCGGGCGCATGGACGGTCATTTGAACGACACTCCCCTGCCCCCAAGACTCGGGCACCTCGATCGCACGCAAAATCCGCTGTGTGGGAACCCAGTTGTCTTCAGGCAGATCACCGACTGATGCGTATTGATCACCAACGACGTTGGCGTAGTCTTGGATCCAGGCCACGATCGACTTGTAGGAATGATCGTTAACGTGCATTTTCAGGCCACCCATGTGCGAGACTGGGTCGCTTGACGATGGGTCTGACAGCGATCCATCCTCTCGTTTCGGCGGCAGCTTGGCCGTTGGCTTGAGTACCAAGAGACTCTTGGCCGGACTGCTCAGATTCAACAACGGGTAACGCTTCGCCGACTGCTTTCGACTTGCGGCTATCATCCGATCCAGCGTGGCTTCGGGTGTCGCCTGGAAGAGATTCATCTTGGCGCCGTACTGCTTCACCAGCTTCTGATGATTTTGAGCTGCCTTCTTGTGCTTGGGATTCTGGGCGTCAATCTCGTCTGGCGTGTGACACGGGAAGCAACGCATGCGTTGAGACCAAACGTGCCGGGTGAACGACTCCACCAGCCGACTCTTGCGAGCGTGTCGAACCACCTCCAAGGGTTTTTGGGGGCCGACGGCCGAGGCATCGCTTGGCGACTCCGCGTTTTGAAGCTCTGGCTGCCGGCAACACGCCTCGATCCACGCCGCAAACGCGGCGTGCTCCGCCTTCCTGGTCTTGGCATGAATCCGCCGTGCCTTGGCGTCAGCGTCTTGATCGCCCATGCGTATCAGTTTCAGGATCTTCGACTGCTGAGGCGTTTCAAGGTTGATCAGCCCAGCATCCCGGAGCGCCACGAATGTTTCCTCGTGCGAGGGCAGGATGTAGTCCTTGATGTCCACCGACGAGAGGTGACACTGAACACAACTGGAGGGTTTCGGTGAGCGGAAGATCGGCATGATCCGCTGCTCGAAGATCTGCAGCGGACTTGAATCAGTCACCACGTCATCGGCTTGCGTCGCAGCGGCTGAAAACGACAACAGCAGCAGAGTGGCCGAGAAACCGAAACGACGCCCTACCGGATAGTTCCACGGCTGCGCGTTGCAATTCTGTGCCAACATCGTAGTTGTCATGATCGTCTCCAGCTCAACTTGAAGGAACATCTCTCGGGGCGATCATACCTCGGCGGAGACGCTCGAGCGCGTTACCGATTGGGAACGAAAGGTACATCGCGTCTCTTTCGGGAAAGGTGTTTTTTCACCCGAGCGGTGAAACATCAGCCGCCGCTTCGTCGCTCCTTGATCGCCCGGAAATGCTTGGAGCGTGATGCCAAAGTTTTTTGTCGTTCTTCTGTGAGCCCGACAAAAAAGTCCTCCAATGATTGATTTTCCTTCATCAGTCCACGCAGTGTGAGAAGCTCCCGAAATTGTTCTTTGTTCAAAAGATTCAAGCAACGATCGGACTCCCGCATGATGCGAAGACTCGCCAGTCGCTTCTCCTTATCCGTTTTCGACTCGCGATACAGTTTGCGGAATTTCGCTGAGGCTTCTTGGAATTCAGCTCGCTGAGTTTCCGACAGGGTGAGATGATTGCGGGCAAACGGGAAGTCGGCAAAGTTGACCATGTGCCCCTGAAACAGCCGCTGAAGCAACAACCTCCGCTGGCTTGCATCAAGCACCTGAAACAGAACTTCTGCGGTCGCTTCCTTTGCATCACGCATTTTCGCAGCCACAGTTTTGGACCATTCGATCAGTTCTTGACGCGAAACGTCCTCGATTTCGTCGATCACCATGCGAGGATTCCCCAGTTGCCTCTGCAGCGTCTTCTTCTCAGCGAACAGTTTTGCAATCACCTGCTTCTGCGGCTCACGCAGCCTCAACTCCTTCGCGAACTTGCCGTGATCCCAGTGGTAGATCAGCGGTATGGACGGGCCCACACTGGTTACGATAGCGGCCGCGTCCGAAAGCAGCTTCTGTTCGGCGTCCGAATAGTCTGTTCTTGCACGCCCGGCAATCACGACGCTCCTTTCTCCGGGTTGCCAAGGTTCGGCAACAGCCAGTGGTCCCCTATCGGGAACAACCGTTGCCGCAGCTGCCGGAGCCGAGGCGTCCTCACCTCCAGGACCAACATCGTCCCCAAGGACTCCAACTGAAATCAGCAATCCGAAAGCCAACCACTCGCTTACGATCGACATATCTTGCTCACGTCAGTTTGACCAGACGAAATTCAACACTCGGAAAGCAGCTCATGTGAACCGCTCGCCGATGCAGCGTGAAGGATCGGTTGCCCGGCGCTCGCTACAGCTTCTTGATCACTTCTTGGATCGTCTTGCTGTCTGCTTTGGCCTTCACCTTGTCGTTCTTGTAGGCAACCTTGCCATCTCGATCGATCACGAATGTCCAGCGCCGAATCGTGATGTCGCGTTTGAGTTCATAGGCGGTCCCGTCGATCACCTTGCTGACGATCTTGTCCCCCTCTGTCTTGGGAACGCCAAATTTGTCCGCCACCTTGCCATCGACGTCGGCCAATAGCGTGAACGTCAATCCGTGCGCTTTCTTGAAAAGCTGATGGTTCTTGACCGAGTCGCCACTGACACCCACGACTTCGACGCCTTGATCCTTCAGCACGTCCATGTCGTCGCGGAAGCCACAGGCCTGGGCGGTGCAACCGCCGGTCATGTCCGCCGGATAGAAGTAGACGACCACGATCTTCTTCCCGAAATGGTCTGCGGAGTTCCATGGCTTGCCGCTGTCGTCATCAATGGTGAACGTTGGGGCAGGATCTCCCACGCCAAGCGGCTTTCCCGAGTCTTTGGCGTCGGCGATGGACGTGGACAATACGACGGCGGCAATCGCGGCAAGGCAAACGGTAGACAGTCGATGCATGATGAATTCCAGTCGGGAGGGATTGGGCGGTGTCAGGCAAGTCACAGGGGCTGCACCGGAGGGGACGATAGTCTAAGCCATTTTGCTGAAGCCGATGCGGATTTTGCTTTCGACCGTCTTCCGCCGCATCTTCAGACCCGCGGATGCGAGTCCGGAGGTGATTTCGCGTCGCGACTGAGTGCCAGATCGTTTAGACTAAAGGTCCGGCGGTCGCCTTTCGGCACCACCATCCCGCCCAGCGTTTCTCGCCATCGTACTCTCGATCCGACATGAAGCTCCGAAACTGCTGCTTCGTACTGGTTGTTGGCCTCTTTGGACCTGCTTGTCCATCAAACGCTGAAGGGTTGGTTGATTTCCGACGCGACATCGAGCCTGTTCTGCGTGCTCGGTGCCTGTCTTGCCACGGAGCCGACGAACAGAACGGCGGACTGCGATTCGACGCACCGCGTCACGCGATGGCCGAGGGAGACTCGGGGCAACCGGCGATCGTCGCTGGAAAGCCGGACCAAAGTGAACTGCTGTTCCGCGTCCAGTCTACCGATGAGTACGACCAAATGCCGCCGGACGGCGAGCGGTTAACGGAGGACGAAATCAATCAGATTCGCGAGTGGATTCAAGCCGGCGCCTCGTGGCCGGCTTCTGCGAACGTGGCGGTCAACGAACGGTCTGAGAGCAACCACTGGGCGTTCCAACCAATTGGAGGAGTATTGCCTCCCGACGTCGAGGATGCTGATTGGGCGATTTCGCCAATTGATCAATTCGTGCAAGCCCGAAGAGAAGCCGAAGGTTTGAGCGTCGCAGCGGACGCAGAGCCGGTAGCCCTGATCCGTCGCGCGAGTTACGCGCTGACCGGTTTGCCCCCCACACCGGCACAGGTTCGGCAATTCGTTGAGTCCTCAACCTCCGCGCAAGAGCAACGTGTTGTTTTTGCACAGCTGGTGGACGATCTGCTTGGTCGACGCGAGTACGGAGAACGCTGGGGGCGGCATTGGATGGACTGGGTACGCTACGCGGACACGGCAGGCGACAACTCGGACTATCCCATTCCGCAAGCCTATTTGTATCGAAACTACGTCATCGATTCCCTCAACCGCGATGTGCCGTACGATCGCTTCCTGACCGAACAGATCGCCGGCGACCTTCTTCCCGCTGACTCGTTGGAGCAGCGGAATCGTCAGCGAATCGCAACTGGTTACCTCGCAATGGCGCGTCGCTTCGGTTCGTTGGTCGAACGTTACCCCTGGCACCTAACGATCGAGGACACGATCGATAACTTGGGCAAAACGATGCTGGGCATGACGCTGGCCTGCGCTCGCTGTCATGACCACAAGTTCGATCCCGTCAGCACGCGCGACTACTACGGTCTGTATGGGATCTTTGCCAGCACCAAGTATCCGTTTCCAGGGATCGAACTGTTCCAGACGCAGCACCAGTTCGTGTCCTTACTAAGTGATGAGGAGACGGACGCGCTATTGGCCGAGCATCAGGAAGAGACCAAGAAGCTGGAGGCCGAACTGAACCGATTGCTGCAACAGTGCGAGCAGCGGGGAATCGAGAACGCCGCCCGAGAGAAGTCGCTGACGCTGAGCGAACAACGAAAGCAGCACGATGAGCTGGAGCGATTGAAGAAGCGGGCTCGCAACGCCGGCACCAAGCTGGCCAAACATCTGCTGACGCTGCCGGAGTACCCGACTGCGTATGCGGTTCAGGACGCAGATCCGGTCGATGCGCGAATTCAACTCAAAGGCGAACGTGATCGACCAGGTGCCGAAGTGCCGCGGAAGTTCCCTGCCATTTTAGGTGGCCAAGTGCTGCCGGACGACGTCGCCTCGTCGGCGAGCGGACGGCTACAGTTGGCCGAGTGGATCACCAGCACAGAGAACCCGCTGACGGCGCGCGTCATCGTCAACCGAGTGTGGCAGCGACACTTCGGCCGTGGATTGGTTCCCAGCACGAGCGACTTTGGCGTTCGAGGTGAACCGCCAACGCATCCGAAGCTCTTGGACTGGCTGGCGACCGACTTCATGCAAAATGGTTGGTCACTCAAGCACCTGCACCGCAGAATCATGAACTCGCGGACCTATCAGCTCGCCAGCACGGATGTTCGCGAAAACCTGCCGAAAGACCCGAACAACCACTTCCTGTGGAAGTTCAAGCGACAGCGTTTGGACGCAGAATCGCTTCGTGACACGTTGCTGATGATCAGCGGTCGGTTGGACCGCAGCCCTCAGACCGATCCGCATCCGTTCCCGCCACGAGACCAATGGACGTTCACTCAGCATCACCCGTTCAAGGACGAGTATTCGAGCGATAAGCGTAGTGTCTATCTGATGACGAAACGTTTGACCGCCAAACCCTACTTCCAAACATTCGACGGCCCAGATCCGAACGTCTGTACCAGTAGTCGCGATCAGTCCGTGACCGCCCTCCAGGCACTGTACTTCGTCAACGACCAGTTCTTGCACGATCAAGCGTCTTTGTTCGCCGATCAAGTGGTCGCGTCAACTCCCGAGCCACAACAACGTGCCAAGCTTTGCGTCGAAACAATTTTGTGTCGACCGATCCGTGGTGACGAACGGCAGACCTTGCTTGCACACGTCGCTGCCGCGCGAGAACGATTGGGTGACGATCCGAGTGCTGACACCGAGTCCTGGGCC
>JBCCUO010000028.1:0-12411 GCA_039196805.1 Planctomycetota bacterium
GTGACGTTTGGCCGCCACCGGATAGGTGTCTGGATCTTCGCTGTCCACCCAGTTCAGCCAAAACCTCAAGGAGTCGGGGACGCCATCGTGATCGCGCGGTCCTGGGATCAGCGCGAGGAACCCATCGCTGTCTTCCTCCGTAAAGCACTGCAGACCAAGGCTCCTCAGTCGCCTGGGGGCATCGGATCGCGGTCGCGTGCGACTGGCTGGCCCGATACCCCTGGACGGATGCCGGGCAAGCCAATGGTGCAAATCGTCTGCCAGATCCTGCCCAGTCTGATATCGATCGGCCATCCGCTTGGCCAAACACTTCCTGACGATCCGGCACAGTTCATCATCAATCGCCGGATTCAGGCTTCGCGGCGACGGGGTTTCTTCGTTCAACGCTGCCCGCGCGACCTGCTCCGCGCCGGATCCAACGAATGGTTTGACACCAGTGAGCCATTCAAAGAGAACGATCCCGGCCGCCCAGATATCGGTCCTGCCATCGATGCGATGCGACTCGCCGCGTATCTGCTCCGGTGCCATGTACCCCGGTGTGCCGCCCAGCCGACTGCTTGGCTTGCCCGGAACGTACGCGACCGCCAACCCAAAGTCGAGCAATTTGACCGTGCCGTCCGTCGTCCGAAAAAGGTTTCCCGGCTTCAAATCACTATGAACCAGGTGTCGGCGGTGCGCATGGTCCAGCGCCAAAGCCACCGACAACATGCACTCGGCGATACCTTGGCTCTGTAAGTTGCCTTGCGTGATCAGCTCACGAAAGGTTTCTCCTTCCAGAAACTCCATCACGATCAACAGCTCTTGATCGCCCTGTTTCACCAAGTCGAAGATCGAAACGATGTTCGGGTGATTCAATGAGGCAATCGCCTGCGCCTCGACACGTATCCTTCCGCCAACAAAACTTCTCAGGCCATTGCACGCTTTGATGGCGACATCACGCTGCAACTCCCGATCGGTCGCGCGAAACACATCGCCAAATCCACCACGACCAATCTGCTGCCTGATCTGATAGCGATTGGCGATCAAATCGCCCTGTTCCAGTTTCCTAAGCGGCAGTGATTCAAGCGGAGATCGGCCCGAGGCGTCATCCAAGCTGGCCGTCAGCAGCGATTCCGGCAGCCTGTCTAACGTGGGATGGTCATCCATTTGGACACGACCAGACTCCGCCGCCCGATCAGCATCCGCTTGGTCACTATTGGTTGCTTCGCTCATGCGTCACCCACCGGTAAGTTGCCGTTCGGCAGTCCAAGCGGTCGGCCAGATGAACTCGATCAGCCTCAAGTCGCGAGAGCCCCTTTCATGCCGGTAGCTCAAGATTCTCGCCAACTAGCCCCAGACCGCCATCCCGAACCGACGCCCGAACGCGTCCCCTGCAAGCGAATCGTAAACGAAGAGAACCCCTCCGACCATCGTTGAAGAAAGTCGGAGGTTCCCGCGTCGAACCACGGCGTTCGGAACGACCGATCAATGGGTCACGTTGATCGCTTGGGGCGCACCAGATTCGCGGACCACTTCCCTGGTCGTAGATTACTCTCGCGGAACGCTCGCATCAGGCGAGCTGTCGGCGACTCTGCGACTGCTATCTGCGGCCCGTTTCTTACTAAGACCAATGGCAATGAGGTCCGATCTTGCCGGCGGCCAGATGACTGTGAATGGTCATTCGATCAACGCGGCTGCTCCTGAAAGTGCGGCGGGCGGTTGAAGTCCGATGCTGTTGGTCATCTGACGATTTGTTCCTCCTGGCGCGGATCTCTCATTCCAAGGTGGCGGCGCACTCCAGATGACCGCGTGGTCCGTTGCGGGATGTACAAGAACGGAATCGGTGCGATCCGTGTTCGAAGATCGGGGCGTCTCCATGGTCATTGGGGCGGTGGAGCGCATGCGAGTGGCTTGCTGGTTTGCAGCTTGGTCTGAGGTTGCCACGTCGTCACAGCAACTCTCATCACAACACGTCGCAAGCTTCTCTGCTTTCCACGTGTACTTGCACGCGGGGCAAGTGTACTTCTTTGGCTTCAATACGCACACGCGGCGAAGACGGGCACCGCTGTGAACGCAATCAGTGCACCCCATCCCATCACACGCGGTGCAGGAAGCACACGCTACCTTCTTGGACTTTTGCCAGGGAAACACGACGCGGGGAATGCAAATCACCTTGGATTCGACTTCGAAGCACGTCTTCTCGTTCTCCGTGGGCTCGACCTTCAATTTGCACGTGTGATCGCAAACGGGGCAAGAACAATGGACCAATCCCGTTTCGTCCAGCAGCTGCGCACTGTCAGCCTGTGTTGGGGTTGATGTGAACAGCAGGATGACGACTGACGCCGGCAACCAAAGTGTCGCTTTGAACATCGTGAATTCCCTGGAATCTTGTTGATGGCTGTGTGAGCGTGGAGAGACGACGAGGCGTCGCCCCTAAAAGTCGATCATGTATCGAAAACCCAAGATGCCGAAATCGCCGTCGACACCGGCTCCAACCGGAGCAGCGAACTCGTTCTGGCCGGCGTTCTTGATGTTCCCCACGATGTAGTTCGTTTGCAGCTTGGAATAGGCCGTCCAGTACCAGTTCATCCCGGCGGTGATTGCATAGCCATCGCCGCCGCGAATGTCTGAATCGGACAGGTCCAAGTAGTCGGCTCGCAAGGCGATCGCAAGCGCCCCCCATCCGCGTCCCGTGCCCCCGCGACAACGATCAACGATGAAGAAATTCTCGAAGGGTTTGACGCGATCGATCGTGCCCACCGTCCGCTTCAGCGGCACGTGTTCGCCCGTCAGAAAGTAGGACGCAAAAAGGTAGCCGCCGTGAAAATGCAGGTCGCTCCCGTTGAATCCACCCAGTGGATCACGCTGCAGCCAAGTGCTGAAGTATTCCCCGGTCAGCTGAAAAGCACCGATATTCAACATCGACTCGACAGCAAGCTGCTGGTATCCCGTCGATCCAAGAATGCGACCCGTGTTCCACCAACGTGAATCGCTTCGTGCCAACGGTCGCGTTCGAAATCGACCTTCGTTCTGGTTGTCGTCTGGATCGAGAGTCCCGTCGGGATCCGTTTGGTTGATGCTGCCCGCCAACGCACAGTGCCAGTAGCCACGCCCGCCACTGATCTCGTCGTACCAAGGACTTGCGGCCAGCCGTCCGTAGAATCCACCCTCGGTACTATCGCCTCGGTAGCGACCATCGCCCGTGATGTTCTCCAACAGAAAAGCCCCGTAGCGCCAGTTGACCGACTCGCTGTCGTTGTGGCCATACATGCAGGCGCCCAAACGTCGCGCATCCTCGTTGAACGTCTCGACTGCCAATGGACGCTCGATGAAGACGTTGTGACGACTACTATTGAGGTGATCCAGTCCAATTGGCCGCTTCTGATTTCCGATCAACAAGGACTGGTTGTGGGGCATGTTGCTGAAGCCCAGATAAACGTCCTTCATCTCCGCGGAACTGGGATTATTGAAGTCGATCATGATTCGGAAGAGCATGTGATCGGGAACGGATCCCGTCCAAGTCAAGCGAATGCGTCGGAAGTCAAAACGGTCTTCAGGATCGTCCGTCGGGTCTCCGGTCTCCAGGAAATTGGTGCCCGCATCACTGTCCAAGAAGTTCCAGTTGTCCAGATGAACCCGACCGTTGAGCTTGTACGACGACTTCTTTTTCTTCGCGTCGGATTCGCTTTTTAGTTTGTCCTGGTACTCCGTCCACGACTCTTCCATCTTGCTGAGTCGATCCAGCACCTGCTGGTGCTCGGCGATCGACACCGCTTCCTCGTCCTCCGGCTCGGTTTCGCTCATCCAACTCGCTCGGGTCAATCGCGGTAGCGTTTGCTCCGTTGAGGCAAGTTGCATCGATGCAACTGGACGCGAATGGAACTCAATTGCCTTGAGCCGACCTTCGGCGTTGGTGCTGACTGTGTGAATACTGACGAGAATCGTAAAAAACGCGAGAAGCCGCCTGGCTCGCGCATGTTGAGTCAACCTCATGCTGCCTCATCCCTGAATCATTTGCCTGTAAAGAAGGTGCCTGAACCGTCCATGGTCAGGCTGGATTGGATGCCGTGGCTGTTAGATTCTGAATAGAACAGCCAACCCTCATGACATCTTCATGTGAAGATCAGTCGTTCGTGCGGATACCCCAGCAACGTACTGGTTGCCGCAATTACCGCGATGGCGCGGATGAACAACCAGACAGGCGATTGAACGCCGAAAAGCTTCTCATTCCTCATCTTCTGCGCCGTCGACACGCTTGACCCAGACGCTAGCGTTCACGGCGCACTCATTGCCTTGAACCGACGAGAAGAGCGCCGTATGTTAAGATAAGGTTAAGGAAGGTCCATTGTTGCCACATTCGATAAAGGCTCTGACATGAATGCGCTAGAGAAAGGATTGGAGTCGATTCAGACGGCCATCGCCCAGCAGGTGAATGTCGTCGAGGCGATGGTGAAATGCGCGTATCGGAGCCTCCGTGAACGGTGCATGGGGACCGCCGGGGAAGTGCTCGAGATGGAACGCGGGATCAACGAATCGGAAATCGAGATCGAGGAGATGTGCCTGACGCTGCTGGCTTTGCAACAGCCTGTGGCGACCGATCTTCGCAAGGTGGCAGCGGCCCTGAAGATCAATTCCGAACTAGAGCGCATTGCGGATTTGGCGCTCAGTCTCGCCGAACGTTCGGAGTCGCTAAATGCTCACGCTGACGTGGAGATTCCCGCGACACTGACCGAGATGGTCCAGTTTGCTCTTCAGATGTTGAGCGATGCCAAGCAGGCATTCCTGACGTCCGATGCCAATCTGGCCCGAAAAGTGTGCGAGTCCGACAGTCAGCTTGACACGATGAATCGCGAAATCATCGATCAAATCCTGCTGCTGATGAACGCTGACTCGGAGCATGCTGCCGCGTATCTGCACGTCTTCTCAGCCTCCCGCATCGTCGAGCGAATCGGTGATTTGGCAACCAACATTGCAGAGGACGTCGAGTACGTGGTCGAAGGAGAGATCACCCGGCACACCCGACACCGCGGCCCATCTCAGCACGAGAAGACAGCCTGAAGAAGCGCGAACGAATCGGCGAACTACGACCGACCCACAACTCTTCTTCGACTTGATTTGTGGTGATGCATTGCAGCTTCGTGGCAATGCATCAGGTGTGCCGTGTGCCGTGTCATTCACGGGCTCGGAATGCAAGCTGTCTGGGATGACTTCGGAGCTGGTCAAGGCTGACTGATGGCGCCGATCGAGGTTCCACCAACGTGCACAGCCTCGACATTCTGTTGATTCGCAGCACTGAACAAGCATCCGCGATTCTGATTGACCTGATTCAGTGGTTGGGGTGCGTCGCCGACGACGCTGGTTCGACCACTTTGGCGAATGGGGGAGAGCAGTCGGACGAGCACTCGATTTGCCGTGATATCGGTTCGAACTTGGCCGAGGCTCCTTGTGCTGCCGACCGAACCCACTGCGGACGCCAACATGGGTCGCACTGGGAGCGGCCCGAAAGAAACCGGTTCCATATTTCGATGTTTCTCGCGCGACAATCGCTTTCTCCACTTGATTCCCGGCCGATGGCCGTTCATTTTAATGGTCCCCTTTCTCTCCCTAAGCCTTTCTTTGGCGATGATCGGCACTGAAAGCTTGGGAAAGAGTGTGAATCACCCCCCTTTTTGACCACTGTGGAATCGGTTTCATGAGCTTTCCTGTTCGTTTGATCGTCGTCGTCTCTCTGGGCTTGCTTGTGACCCTGCCGGCATCCGCCGAGATTATCTACTCGGACACCTTTTCGCGTGAGACAGGAAGCGGCGACGGAAATGGAGACCCGAACGGGGCCGCTGACAACTTCTCTGACTGGGGCAACAACGACAACGGACTGGGCGGGACGGTCTCTCAGGCCTGGATCGCTGGCCCATCGCGTCCTACCGGAGGTCGCAATGCTGTAACGGACGGCAATCTTGGCATTTCGCATGGGACGTCCGCGATCTTTGATTTCGATGTCACCTCAGTGGCGCCGAACGGATTTTCCATCGCGCTCGACTTTGGCCGGTTTGTCACTCCGCCAGATCCGAGCCCCGGCGCGGGCGGCTACATCGCCTTCGGTCTGGGCGTCGACTCGGGAACTGCTCCCACTGACTTCACAGCTCTTGGATCCGGAGACTTCTCGCTCCTGTTTCAGCAAGCAAACAATGGTAATGCTGCCAACGCAGAAGCATGGGAGGATGGCGCGAGCGTTTCGGCGTTCGACTATTTGACGCCAGATGTCCCACACACCTTGTTGCTGACAGTCATTCCCGAAGTAGCCGGGCAGTACGGGGACACGGATGCGATTGGCATCAACGTCCTGGTCGACGGGACTCTTTCCCAGGACTTCAACGTCACAGGCGGAGCCGACTTCGGAACATTCACCGTCAGTGCCAACCAATTCGATACGCGGTTTATCGATAACCTGATTGTGACGGCGGTTCCCGAACCAGGAACGCTCGCAGCCTTGAGTGCCCTATCGGTCGCCGGTTTGATTCGAAGACGCCGCCGTGGCTGATTAGCCTCGCTGTCGTCGCTGACCTCCCCAGGCAAAATGCAGTCGCCGCGTATACGCCAATCGCGCCGGGTCATTCGCTTCGCGATGCGACTCGGGCTCACGGGGTGAGCGGTCGACAATGGCGTCTGGTCACTCGGGTTCGTAGGCCAGGTTAGGGCCGAGCCATTTTTCGACCTCAGCGAGGGGTTGGCCCTTGCGGCGGGCATAGTCCTCAACCTGGTCCTTGGTGACCCGGTCGACGGCAAAGTACCTGGCGTCGGGGTGCGCGAAGTAGAGGCCGCTGACACTGGCTCCGGGTGACATCGCATAGCTGCTGGTCAACGTGACGCCGGTGTTTTTCTCAGCGTCCAATAGGTTGAACAACGTTCGCTTCTCGGTGTGATCGGGGCAGGCCGGGTAGCCCGCTGCCGGACGGATGCCTCGGTACTTCTCCTGAATCAGTTCGTCCTTGCTCAACCCTTCCCCGGCGCCGAAACCCCACTCCGCACGAGCCTTTTCATGCAGCAACTCGGCAAAGGCTTCGGCACAACGATCCGCGACCGCTTGAAGCATGATCGCGTCGTAGTCGTTGAGTTCTTCCTTCAGCTGAGCAGCCAACTCATCCGCGCCGACACCGGCAGTCACGACAAATCCGCCGACATAGTCTTCGCGGCCGCTGTCACGTGGGGCGACGTAGTCGGAGAGTGAGCGGAAGTCGCTTTGCCCCTTGCGTTCCCACTGCTGACGCAAGCAATGAAACCGGGTCAACTCAGAACCACGCAATTCATCGGAGTACACAACAATGTCGTCGCCGTCACTTGCAGCAGGCCAAAACCCGTAGGCGGCGTTGGCCCGAATCAACTTTTCGCCGATCACCTTGTCCAACAACCGATTGCCGTCATCGTAGATCTTCTTCGCTTGTTCCCCGACCACTTCGTCCTTGAGGATCTTGGGATACTTCCCCTTCAACTCCCAAGTCATGAAGAACGGTGACCAATCGATGTACTCTCGGATCTTCTCCAGCGGATAGTCTTTCAAGACCTGGACGCCGGTGAAACTTGGCTTGTCGATCGGCACCTTGGTCCAATCGGTGGCGAATCGCTTTTCCAAGGCGGTCGCGTAGGGCACCAGTTTCTGCTGGCGGTCTCGGTAGCTGGCGACCAATTCCGCCTGTGTTTTTTGGTTTTTGCTGACGAATTCATCCCGCAGGTCGTCGCTGATCAGACTCTCGACGACGCCCACGCTTCGACTGGCGTCCAACACGTGCACCACCGGAGGCTCGTAGACCGGTGCGATCTTGACGGCCGTGTGTTTGGCACTAGTCGTTGCTCCACCAACCAGCAACGGGATCTCCATCTTGCGGCGTTTCATCTCGCGGGCGACGCCGACCATTTCGTCCAAACTGGGCGTGATCAAACCGCTAAGCCCGATCATGTCGACGTCGTGCTTAGTCGCTTCGTCCAAGATCGTCTCGGCAGAGACCATGACGCCCAAGTCGATCACTTGGTAATTGTTGCATTGGAGCACCACACCAACGATGTTCTTGCCGATGTCGTGGACGTCTCCCTTGACCGTGGCAATCAAGAACTTGCCGCGAAAAGCCGAGCTTTCGATGCCGGCATCCTTCTTCTCCTGCTCCATGAACGGTTCCAGGTGCGCCACCGCTTTCTTCATCACGCGCGCGGACTTGACCACCTGTGGCAAGAACATTTTGCCTTCGCCGAACAGGTCCCCAACGGTCTGCATGCCGTCCATCAGCGGACCTTCGATGATGTGCAGGCAGCGATCGTACTGCTGCCGAGCCTCCTCGGTGTCCTCGACGATGAACTTGTCGATTCCCTTCAGCAAGGCATGCTTCATCCGCTCTTCGACCGACGCGTCGCGCCAAGCAAGATCTTCCGTCGCCCGCTTCTTGCCGCTGCCTTTGACGGAATCGGCCAGTTCCAACAAGCGGTCGGTGGCATCTTCCCGACGGTTCAGCAGCACGTCTTCGACATGCTCAAGCAGTTCCTTCGGGATCTCTTCGTAGACCTCCAGCTGACCGGCATTAACGATTCCCATGTCGAGTCCAGCTTTCACTGCGTGGTACAGGAAAGCGCTGTGCATCGCCTCACGGACGACATCGTTGCCACGGAAACTGAAGCTGATGTTGCTAACGCCGCCACTGGTTTTGGCGCCGGGGCAGACCTCTTTGATTCGCCGGACTGCATTGATGAAGTCAACCGCGTAGTTGTTGTGCTCTTCGATCCCGGTGGCAACCGTTAGGATATTGGGGTCGAAGATGATGTCCTGGGGCGGGAAGTCCACTTCATTGACAAGTAGGTCGTAGGCCCGCTTGCAAATCCGCACCTTATTCTCTTCATCGGCGGCTTGCCCTTCTTCATCAAATGCCATGACGACGGCCGCGGCTCCGTACTGACGCACCAAGCGGGCACGACGGAGAAACTCTTCCTCTCCGTCCTTCAGCGAGATCGAGTTCACGATCGCCTTGCCCTGGCTGTTGCAGAGCCCGGCTTCGATCACTTCCCATTTGCTGCTATCGATCATCACCGGCACCGACGCGGTCACGTCGTCCCCGGCAATCAATCGCAGAAACGTCGTCATCGCATCGACACCATCCAACAGTGCGTCGTCAAAATTGACGTCGATGATGGTAGCACCGTTCTGCACCTGCTCACGAGCGACCTCGGTCGCCTCTTCGTAATTTTCGTCACGAATTAGTCGGGCGAACTTTCGACTGCCAGTCACGTTGGTCCGTTCACCTACCATCGTGAAGGGGATCTCGGGCCGCATCACCATCGGCAACTGTCCCGAGAGCCGCGTATAGATCGGCCCGGGCGATTCTTGTTTCGGCTTGGACTTGGCGATGCGATCGGAAAAGGCACGAATGTGATCGGGTGTCGTTCCGCAGCAGCCCCCCATGATGTTGACCCAGCCTTGATCGGCGAATTCGCCCACGATGTCGGCCATCGCCTTGGGACCAAGATCGAACTGGCCCATCTCATTGGGCAGCCCGGCATTGGGATGACAGCTGACGGGTAGTCCGGTCGCCTGCGTCATCTCTTCCAGATGAGGCCGCATCACGTCGGGCCCCAGAGCACAGTTCATCCCGATCGAGAGCATCGGGAAATGCTCCAACGATGCGACGAACGCTTCAACACTTTGACCGCTGACAAAGGTGCGGCCCCCCTTATCGAATGTCCCGCTGACCATCACGGGAACGCGTTTGCCACCGGCGTCGAAGAAGTCTTGGATGGCGAACAGACACGCCTTCAGGTTCAGCGTGTCAATTGCCGTCTCGGGCAACAAGATATCCACGCCCGCTGCAACTAGCGATTCCACCTGAGCACGGTAGCTGTCGACCATCGCTTGGTAGGTCGTCGCACGGTGAGCAGGATCATCGACCTTGGTGCTGATCGCCAACTGCATCGTGGTCGGTCCAATCGATCCGGCAACGAATCGCGGCTTGTCGGGCGTCTTTTCGGTGAACTCATCAGCAGCCCTTCGCGCGCAGGCGACGGCGGCGTGATTGATCTCGTCCACCAGTTCGAGTGGCAGATCAAACTCAACCATGCCGACCGGCGACGCGCCGAAGGAATTCGTCTCGACGATGTCGCTGCCCGCTTCGTAGTACTCGCGGTGGATCTGCGTGATCTTCTCGGGGTGGGTCAGGCAAAGGATGTCCGAGAAATTCTTCAAATCTTTGTGATGGCCTGCAAACCGCTCGCCGCGGACGGCCTCCTCGTCCAGCTTTAACCGCTGAATCATGGTCCCCATGGCGCCATCGAGCAGCAGGATTCGCTCGCGAATCAGATCGGCAAGAACGGTTTCGGTCGTATTGGGCTGCAGCATCGGGTCAGTTCACGCGAGGGCGTCAGTCGGAACGGATCTGGAGTTTCGGTCCAGTTTCACGCCGGATTTTCGTCCGCATCGGACTTTGTCACAAGTGGAACCGGGAACAAACGCCGCATTCAACCTTGCCCGACACGCAGGGTTTGGCTATTCCGCAAATCACTCAAGACTCGCACCACCAGAACCGATCTCCAGAGAAGGGACCGTTGCACACCCACAACGGTTCGGTGGATCAAGGATGAAACCAATTGCAGAACCAGGAAGGTCGAATGACCGCGTCGCCCAACCGAATTGAGCCGAGCGATTCAACGGCTGACAGGGACATGCCTGCGCTGCCACCCACGCTGTTTCGCCTTCCAGACCTCGATCCCGTCCCTGCCGCAGCCAAAACGCCACTGGCTCCAGCCACACCACCTCAGGAAGACGTGCCTGCGATCGCGGAAACGCTCGATCGCGCGCCGGAACCGACGGCGGACGTCGCAACAGAATCTGCGTCGGCTCCGCCGGATGTGCTGGCGCCTTCGGTCGTTGACCTGACGAGTGCCGACCCCTTCAAGGAGGCGGATGGGATTGACGGACCGAAGGACTTGGCACCAAACCCGGACACTATCGCCCAAAGTGACGATCGCCCCATCGCGGCCAACCCGGACGCGCCCGCGGGACGAAGCTGGACCGAGAGGATGGGATCGCAAGCTCTGGTCTTGGTGATCCTGCTGATCGTTGCCGGTGCGGCGTTGATGGCAGGACGAGAACCCGACACGCGAAGCGTCCCTGGCGAACGCGAACTGCAAGGGCTGGCAGACGGATTCAAGGTTGATGATGGCGACCAGGCGGGCATCGACCAATTGGCCTCTAACCGGAACACCGGAGCGAACGACCGCGGCTTCTCATCACCCAACACGAGTGTCATGGTGAAGCGAGTCAACGCCGACTTGGCACAGGAGTCTCCGGACTCCACGCCCAGCGTTGAGCTTGCCGCTACCAACTCCTTGTCAGCTAAGCTTCCGACTTCGGGAGAATACCGGAATCAATATGGCGCCAGCGTACCGGCCGATGAAGTCCCCGACTCATCGTTCCAAGACGAAGTCGCTGATCTGCTGGCGGACAGCGTGGGCGAATCCAACGCGATGTACACACCCACAGCGAAGTCGGCCATCTTGCCGGGATCGGTTGATGAGGCGATCAGCGCGACTCCCGCTAGCAATATCGCGTCGGAAGACTTAGCTGGCGACGCGCAGAAAGCCGAAGACTTTGGCGGCATGGTCAACCCGCCCTCCGCCACGACGGAATCGGCGCTGCCTTCGATGACCCAGGTCGCGAAACCGAATGTGTCCGAAATAGGACTCGGCGGTGTCGGTCAGGCTCCGCTGCGGTCCCGTACTCCGAACCGCGTCGTCGATTGGTCTGACTACCTGCCCGGCTCGGAATCTTATCTCAACGTACAGCCGCAAGCCGCTCCAGGAACTCCGCTTCCCACCAGCGACTCGCAGACTGGCAACTTGATCAGTCCAGATCCGACTTACCGTCAGCCGGGAATCTACGGTCAATCAGACGCCTATGGTCAACCCAATGTCTACGGCCAGCCAGGCCTCTACGGGCAACCGACTGCTGGTGGTCAGCCAACGACCAGCGGGCTGACCGCGCCGCGTGAAACGGTTGCCCGCCAACCGTCGGCTCCATCCAACCTGCGGCGATAACCGCGTCAACGCGATCCACCTGCCCCAGAGCAACGTCATGAGTTCGACCCACTCCACCTTCGTGAAGGCCTACGCGCGTCAAAGTCGTGCTGCGGCCCCGTCCGAAACACCGCCGGCAGCCACGGCGTCTCCGCCCGAAGCTCCTCACGTCGTCGCACCGCAGCGTCCCGCCCCACCAGCAGCTCCAGGCGTTCCCGAGGGCAGTCTGATGGTGGATCGGTCCGTGGCCAGTTCGACCGCCGTCTGGATCGATCCAATCGAAGCAGAAGTCATGCGTTCAGACTCTGCAGCGAAGGCACGTGTGCCTCGTCCGCACCTTGCCGATCGTGCCGAGACCGTTCCGTCACCCAAGGAGCAATCGCACGA
>JBCCUO010000029.1:0-12281 GCA_039196805.1 Planctomycetota bacterium
CACGATCGCAGGTAGTTGCCCATCATGATCCGTTTCTTTTTCACTCTGGTGACGTTCTTCGTCGGAAGCACCGTATGGTCAGTCGAACCGATGGCGATTAGCGACGCCGCTCGCCGCATTCACGATTCCGCCCCGGTCATCGACGGCCACAATGACCTGCCGTGGGCCATTCGTGAAACGGGAAAAGGACTCTCTGCATTCCGTTTGGATCAGCCGCAGCCTGGATTTCATACCGATATCCCTCGACTGAGAACCGGCGGAGTAGGAGCCCAGTTCTGGTCCGTCTACGTTCCAGTATCGACCCAGCGAAATGGTCAAGCGCTGCAAACGACGTTGGAGCAGATCGACCTGGTCGATGCGATGGTCGCCGCCTATCCAGACGTCTTTGAGATCGCCTTGACCGTGGAGGACATCCGCCGGATTCGATCCAGTGGAAAGATTGCGTCCATGATCGGAGTGGAAGGCGGTCACTCGATTGAGAATTCGATTGCGGCACTCCGGCAGCTCTACCGCCGGGGAGCACGTTACATGACACTGACACATTCCGCGACGTTGGACTGGGCCGACAGCTGCAGCGACGAACCCAAGCACGACGGCTTGGCACCGTTCGGTGAAGAGGTGGTCGCCGAGATGAATCGCCTGGGCATGCTGGTAGACATTTCCCACGTTTCGCCCGACTGCATGAGGGACGTGCTGCGGGTCACCCGGGCACCGATCATCTTTTCGCATAGTTCGGCTCGTGGACTGGCCGATCACCCCAGAAACGTTCCCGATGATGTCTTGAAGCTGACCGCGGCCAATGGCGGTGTAGTGATGATCAACTTCTACAACGGGTTCATCCATTCCCCCGATGTACAGCGTCAGTTGGACCGGATGGACGCTCGCGCCCGATTCGAGAAGCAATTCCCCGACGACCAGGCCAAGGCCGACGCGGCGCTCCGCAAGTGGGAATTGTCCAATCCCTGGTCAGATGACTGCACCATCACCGACGTGCTTGATCACATCGAACACGTCATCAAGCTGGCCGGTATCGATCACGTTGGTTTGGGTTCCGATTATGACGGCATCCCGGTCGTCCCCCAACAACTGGAGGACGTCTCCAAGTATCCCGCCATCACGCAGGGCCTCTTGGATCGTGGTTACGAGGAGGCCGACATCAGGAAAATCTTGGGCCAGAACATCCTCCGCGTCTTCGAGCAAGCTGAACAGGTCGCGAAGGGCCTCCCCAAATAGGCGTCCTGCGGGCAACCAGGATGGTGCGCGCTTTTTCGACACACTTCTCTCGGTGTGACCTACGGTTGTTAGGTATTGGCCGCACGGGCAACGCGGCACGACGAGTGCTTCGCGACAAGACAATCATCACGTGGAAGGGGGGAAATCTGATGGGTGCCGAACCGATCAAAGTCTTGACTGTGGACGACTCGAATTTGTCGCGTCGACGATTCATTGCGGGACCTCTGCGTCAGGCCGGATATGACGTCTATGAGGCCGCGGACGGCCACGAGGGTCTGGCAGCGTTTGCCGAGCATCAACCCGACATCGTGATCTCTGATCTCCTGATGCCGGTGATGGACGGCTTCGACTTCGTCGGGCAACTCAAGGCTCAGGGTGCGACGCAACCGATCATCGTTGCATCGGCGGATATTCAGGAGACATCCAAGCAAAAGGTGGAAGACCTTGACACCTTTGGATTCCTCAACAAACCCTTCAAGCCGGAAGAGCTGCTCGCATTGGTTCAACGTGCTGCTGAGTCGGTTTCTGTTGGGGTCTGAATCATGCGACTGGACGAAGATGACATCGATGCGCTCGGCGAGATCGTCAACATCGGTGTCGGCAGAGCTGCGGGGTCCCTTAGCGAACTGATCGGATCGCGAATTGAATTGCGCGTCCCTCAGGTGCGAGTCGTGGATCACTCCGATGTCGATCAGCAGTACCTGAACGACAATGGGATTGCTGTCGTTCAGAGTTTCGAGGGCGACGTATCGGGCAACGCGGTACTGCTGTTTCCGAGCGCATCGGGCAAGAAACTGGCGATGCTGTTGGGTGGCTACGAAACCGAAGATCTGCCGGAAATCGAATTGACCGGCATTCTGTCCGAGGTTGGCAACATCGTTCTCAACGGCGTGTTGGGCTCGCTGGCCAATGCCATCGAAACGGACCTTTCCTATCAGGTTCCCAATCTGTTTGTCGACGATTCGTTCAGTGCCCTGATGGCTAAGTCGGGAGATCAAGATCCGGATCGGCAAGGTCTTGTTGTTCTTGCCGACGCCGAGTTTTCCGTAGACACAATGGACATTTGTGGTTCGGTCATCATCGCTTTTCGTTTGGGTGCCTTGGGCAACCTGCTGACGCAGTTGAAGCAGCTCTACGTCTAAGGCTCGGATGGGTGCCACGCGGATGCTCGAAACAATCACCCCCCGATCGCCCGCGGTCACTGCCCCAATCCCGCCCGCCCGGGTCGGCGGCTACCTGGATCTACTTCCGCTTGGTGCTCTGATCATCGATCAAGAGCTTCGTATACGCGAGTGGAATCGAACGATGGTCGACTGGACGGGGATTTCCGTCCCGCAGGCGATCAATGTTCCGCTGACCGATCTGTTTCCAACCGTCGGCGAATCCCGCTATCTGTATCGACTTGCCGACGTCTTCACTTCCGGTTTGCCGGCGACCTTTTCGGCTGCGTTCCATCGCCACTTTTTGCCTGTGCCGGCCCGGCAAGGATTGAAGTGCGCGCACATGATCCAGGAAACCGAGATCCGGCGGCTGCCTGACCAAAAGAATCGCGCGCTGATCACGATCCAGGATGTTTCACACCAGTACGTACAGCTTGAGGAACTGAAGCGGGAACGTCTGGATCTGATCCGCACGCGCGACGAACTTGCCCAGACCAACACCGAATTGCTCTCACGAAACCAAGAGCTGCACGAGTTCACGTACGTTGCCAGTCACGACTTGCAGGAACCGCTGCGTTCGATCACGTCGCTGGCCGGTTGGCTGAACGAAGACTACCCCGACGCGTTGGATGATACCGGTCGACAGTACTTGGACCATATCAGCGAAGCCGCCGATCGCATGCAGGCACTGATCGAAGACTTGCTGGCCCTTTCGCGGACCGGTACCGACACGATCCAACAGGAACGACTTGACCTGCCGCAGCTTCTTTCAGAGGTCTTTCAGCGAGTGGAAGTCGCCATCGTGGAAAAGAATGCGCAGGTCGTCGTCGAAGAAGCGCCACCGATTCATGGCGATCGGCGCTTGATCACGCAGCTGTTTCAGAACCTGATCGGCAACGCGTTGAAGTTCTGTCAGGCTGACCGTCCTCGAATTCATGTTACCTCGCAGCAACTGGACGGACGTTGGGTGTTCGGTGTGCGAGACAATGGAATTGGCATGGAAAGCCAGTTTAGCGAACGAATCTTCAAACCGTTCCAACGACTTCATTCGCGCAGCGAATACGAAGGCACCGGGATTGGTCTTTCGATCTGCAAGAAGGCGGTCCATCGACACGGCGGCGAAATCTGGGTCGACTCGCGACCGGGACACGGATCGCACTTTCAGTTCACGCTGCCAACGGCGTAGGATGCTGTGTGCAAACAGTCCGGACCATCGAAGCGATCGGCGACTACGTGGTCAGCCGTCTCCGAAGGCTAGACTGGATGCGGCTGACGAGCTGTCCGCGATAGCACTGGCAGCCCGTTTCTGTCAGTTTGCCCGCATCAACTCACTCGCGACACTTCGGGTTCAGATCGATGCTTCCTCGTTACGTGGCTCCGCAGTACAACTCAATGCACCGGAGGTTCCGCATCCTTGTCTACCGTCGGCCTAGACACCCCTACAGCTGAAACGCCTCTTTCAATTCTTCGATCACGTCGTCGCCCATCGTCGACAACTCTCCAATCGTTCGCGCGTTGATGATCGCTTCGGCGGTCGACTCCAAGACCTCCAGTCGGTCAAACGCATCCAGGACCGAATGCCCCGTTACGATCACGCCATCGTTTTCCAACATTGCAGCTGGCGACTCCTTGGAAACGTACTTGGCAATCTGGTCGTCCGTTCGATACTGACATCCGTACGGAATTCTCATCACGTCTCGTAAGAAGACGTAGCTTTCGGGAATCGTGCGAATGTCGAAGTTGGAATCGGTCACGCTGAACGCGGTCGCATTGACCGGATGAGCGAACACGATCGCGTTGACATCGGGATGCTTCGCGTAGATGGCTTGGTGAGACCGTGTCGCGCGGCTGGGGTGCTTGCCCACTTCCGACTTTCCCGACTGGACCAGTACCAAGTCGTCCACTTCTAATGATTCGCGATCGTGCTTGGTCGGCGTGATTAAGAACGACTCTTCGTTGATCCGTGCCGAGAAACTTCCTTCTGTGCTGATCAGCAACCGCTGACGACAGCCTCGCCGCAGAAAGCGACACAGCTGGCGACGGGCCTCCTGTTCGATTGCGGTTGCCGGCGCCGGATCGAACGAGTCGATGTCCAGCGTCCGATCAGCGGCCAATTTCAGCTGGCGATCATTCAAGTAGCGGACCTGGCCCAGCTGAGCTGCTTTGATCAGTGTTTTGCCAGCGAATTCAAACGCCTCGAAACGCTGAAAAGCGTCTGAGAGATCCTCACCACCCACGACGACTCCATGGTTTTCAAGAATCACGCTTAAACAACCCTGGGCGAACGTTGCCGCAATGTTTGCGCCCAACGCCTCGCTTCCCGGACAGGCATACGGTGCGAAACCGACTTGACCACACACCGAATGAGCTTGGTGAAAGAGCCTGCTGTTCGGCATTTGTCGGCAAACACTGAAGGCGACTAAGGCAACCGGATGAGCATGAACGATCGCTTGAATGTCGGGCCGCGCCGAATAGATCGCCTTGTGAAACGGAAATTCGGACGACGGCGGATGGAGCCCAACCGTGCTACCGTCGGTCCGCACACAAACAATGTCATCACGCGATAGGTTGCCCTTGTCGACTCGTGCCGGCGAGATCCAAATGTCACCCGCTCGATCGCGAATCGACAGGTTGCCGCCTGACGTCGTCGTCATGCGATACCGATAGATCCGATCCATCGTCTGCATGATCTCGTCGCGTGGATGGACCAAGTTTCGCTTGCTGGTCATGCTCTGCTTCGTAAAAGTGGGCGTTCATTTCCGACTTAGCATAACGGTTAACAACATGCCCGATGTGACAACGCAAGACATGATTGACCAACACTTGCAGCGCCTCCAGACAGAGGGAGTGACGCATGATGCCGCCACCGAATCTCGCGATCAGAAACGACTCAACATCACTCCGGCGACCGGTCGCTTCTTGGAGCTCTTGATCACAGAATCGAAACCGAATCGCATTTTGGAATTGGGCACCTCCAACGGGTATTCAACGATTTGGATTGCCCGTGCCTCTTCGCAGGTGGGGGCCACCGTCGACACCATCGAGTGTTCCAAGTTCAAGGTGAATGAAGCGAAAGAGAACGTCGCGATCGCCAACCTGTCCCATTGCGTCCAGATTCATCGGATCGACGCCGGTGAATTCCTGGGTGACTGTGATCCGAGCGTCTATGACATGGTCTTTCTCGACGCTGACCGTAGCCGGTATGTCGACTGGAGCAACGATCTGCTTCGTGTCGTGAACCTGGGCACGATCGTCGTCGATAACGCCCTATCGCACGCTGAGGAGCTGAAGCCGATGCAAGATGCCCTGAACGAACGGAGTGGTCTCGCGACGGTCGTTCTGCCCATCGGCAAAGGCCAACTCATCATTCGGAATGCTTGCCAGTGATCCGAGTCGGCTTCAGCATGACGGGTTTGATCGTTCTGGCCACCGCCTTTGCGGCCGCATTCGCAACGCACCGTGTTTCAGGGGACTTCGTCACATCGTTTTGGAGTGGTTTCGCAATCGTTCTCGCCTGAACGATCCGAACCGCGAAGCGGTGTCATTCGATAGGCTGGGACGTAGTCCCAGTGCACGAACTACGGGACCGTATCCGGACCCGGCACCGGATCGATCTCTTTCAGTGGACTGTCGTCGCGGGCGAAGAACATCAAGTGCTGCCACGGCAACTCGTTGTGCTCACGCACCAGCTTGAATCCGTTCTTACCGTACTCCTTCATGATCTGCGCCTTCGACATCTTGTGAAGTGGCTTGATCGGCACCCTCGGATCCTCTTCCCGGTACTCCAACAAAGCGACCACGCCCTCGGGTTTCAGCGAACGCCGAATCGACCACAGCATCGACTCGGGGTGAGAAAACTCGTGGTACACGTCGACCATCAAGACCAGGTCCAACGTTTCGGCAGGCAGCATCGGGTCGTTGACGCGTCCCAGGATCGGCTTGACATTGTTCAGCCCCGCTTTCGCCGCTCGAGTGACCAGCATCTGCAGCATCTCGCGTTGAATGTCGACCGCGTAGACGGCGCCCGACTCACCCACCTCCTTGGCCATCGGCAGCGTCCAGTAGCCGTTTCCGCAACCCAGATCGCAAACCGACATGCCCAATTTGAGCTCCAGTCGCTGAAACGATTCACTCGCCCGCTCTTCCTCTTCACGGTTCGGTCGCACCAGCCAATCAGCACCACGATGTGACATCGGCTGAGCCACCACACGGCCCAAGTAACTTCGACGCGGACGCTCGGGCGGAGGTGCCGAATCGCCGGCTTCCGCCTTACTCGGCTCTACTCGTTCGCTGGAAGTGCCCTGGTCCGACCGTTCTTGATCGCTGGTGCCTTGCCCGAACGCGGGACCAGCGATGCCTCCGACAACAACACCAAGAATCACCGGAAGCAAGCACGGCAACCAAAAGAGGCGACTAGCCGGAGGGATTGTCTTGGGTCGCCAGTTCGAACGTGGGCTCGAACGCATCGTCAAAGTCATAGACGTCATCAAAGTCTTCCCGGCGATCCGATTCACTTTTTCGCATCTGCTCGATACGAATCAGATTGTAAACCATTTCCCCCAGGTCGCCCGTCGAACGGATGCCCCACTGAGCCAGCACCATCTTGGCCAGGTAACCGTACTGCTCGATCGCGTACAGTCGACAAGCGATGCAGAGTTGCTGGCCCGTCAAGTGACGTGGGCCTTCGGCATCCCGCGAAACATCCTCCGCCCCAATCGACTCCAGGTTTTCATGGGCATACTGCAACGCCTCGCGAATGAATTGGTACGCGTCGATCTTGTATCGACGATCCTCTTCCAGCAGTGATCGCATTGCCTGAAGTGGCGAGGTCATAGCGTGTTATCGAAAAGGAAAGGAAAAGGCTCCTTCGCCACGGCCCAATTGGGTCGTTCCCGTGACGACTCTCACTACCGGAAGCATACTGTGCAACCAGCCCCCGTAACAGTTTGCTTTCCCAACGTCCAACAATTCGTCGCGCAAAAGGCATGCGAACACGGTCTTTGACGGTCAATGCCGCCGGCTCTTTTGGTCATCTGGATCGGGAGCCAACCGAATCACCGAAACGACTTCGTCCGCGGGAATCAAAATTCGACGGCGATCCTCCGTCTGGATCATCAGCTGTTGCGATAGGATATCTTGGCCCAACACCTTGGCGTTTCCCTCACGAGTCAGTATCTCGCTACCGACCGTCGGTAGCTGCGACACCAGCTCCTCGTACGTTTCAAACTCGTACCTAAGACAGCATTTCAGTCGGCCGCATCGCCCGGAAATCTTATTGGGATCCAACGTCGCCTTTTGCACTTTAGCCATCCGCATCGACACCGGTGGCATCTTGATCAAATGGTTAGCGCAGCACACGGGGCGCCCGCAGTCCCCGTAGTCGGCCAGCAGCTTGGCCTCATCGCGAACGCCGATCTGTCTCATTTCAATTCGCGTCTGAAACTCGCGAGCCAAGTCTCGGACCAACTGCCGAAAATCCACCCGCTGTTCGGCAACGAAGTAGACCACGATTCGCTCGCCGCCTAAAAGTCGCTCCACTTCAATCAGCGACATGATCAAGCCAAGCCGATCGACGTGCTGCTGACACGTCTGCACGTCCTTGTCGGCCAGCATCGTCAAGTGATCCATCTGGACCTGGTCGTCCTTGGTCACCGCACGCAAGATTCGACCGCCGTTGGTTTCCTCGATCGACGCCATCGCAACCGGAGTCGCTTCGCAAAGCACCTCCGCGACCTCGGTCCCTCGCTCTGACTGTACAACCACGTCATCGCCGTACGCGAAAGGCTTGGTCGCCGTCATGACCGACAGCACACGCATCGTGCCGCAACGAACCACGTACTCCGTCGGCGACGAACCATTACTCATGACTTGCCCGAATCCGCCGCGTCTCCCTCTTTTTCGGGTTTGGGTTTTGACTCTCCATCCTTTCCGGCGTTCTCTTCTTGCGTCGACGCCTCAGCCTTCTCGGTCGACTTCGCCTCTTCGGCTTCTGACTTGTCGTCTGCTTTCGATTCCTTTTCGCCTGCCTCGTCCTCACCTGCAAGCGGTTCTGACTCGGTCGCTTTCGGCTCGCTTGATTGCGTCTCCTCCTTCGCCGCCGGCATTTCAGGCGTTCCCCAAGACCAGCTTTGCGTCAGAGACTGCAATCCGTTTTTTCGCGTACCGATCACCAGCTGGCCCGGCAGCCCAAACGACAAAGCCCACACACCGCTTTCCGCTTGCACCGTTGACGACACGGCGCCTCCCTGAACAAAGTGAACCGCGCCACCAACCTCGGATGCAGCGATTTGTCCCGAAGGAGATTTTGCCAATCGAGTGATCCAGTCACTTCCTTTGGCAATCACACTCGGTTCGCCCTCACCCGCCAACGGAACGTGATACAAGTGGCGATCAGCCGATCCGGCGACCAATCTGTCGCCGTCGTAGACAACACACCACAGGTGACCTTCGCCCACCTTGATCTCGCGAACCGATTCCAGTTCTGGCCAGGTCATCAGATGAATTTGACCTCCACCATCCGACACGGCGATTTGGTCCCCCGAGTCTGCGAACGCGATGGAGGTTACCGAGTGGCCGTTCAGTTCCACCGAGGCTGCCACCTTGCCTTCGCTCAGATCCCAACGAAACAGCTTACCTGCTTCGTTACCGGCGACGATGAAACGATCATCCGGTGACACGCGTATCGCCGAACACCATCGTTCAAATGCCTTTTCATGGTCGGTCGCCATTTTCGAATCACGATCAAACACAATCAGATTGCCGCGGTAGTCCACGCTGACAATGGTCTTGCCATCGCTCGTGGCGTCGACGCCCCAGACCGCCGTGGGGTGGGAATAGAGCGTGTCGACGGACTTCAACTGAAGGTCAGCATGCACGACGTCGGCGGGACGAAGCAGCAAGCCGGTCGCCGTCGCCGCGACCAACGAACCTGGCCGATCACCGCTCGCGGGAAGCATCCTGATCGACGTCACCCAGGTCGGTCCGTTTGCGTCAGCGGATAACTCGTCCGGCGATTCGTCTTCCGCCCAACCTGGGCTCGCCAGTGGGGACAGCAACCAAGCAAGACAACAAACTACGACAGATAGGACGCGACGCTTTTTCGCCAGCAGCAATGACGACAGGGGGCGGGGCACGGTGGCAGGTCTCCAATCAACGAGGTGGGACAAGGCGGCAGAACCGCTTTGCCCCACAGCGTAAAGGAAGCCGAGTCACCACGCACGCCAGCGGCAAGAAAATCTCACTTCGAAAGATCAGGCCACACGAATCGCTGTCCGGCATGTTGATTTCCTCCCAGCCCGAGGCGCGAGGGCGCGAGCGAGAAGGAACGCTCATCGCTGCCGCTTCCGGCTGAGTTCATGCCGATGAACTTGCTCGCAGTGCCTAAGGCAACAAGCCGCGATTACTTGCGGCAGTGAGACAACGCCAACAGTGCGTACGCGGTAACCAGTTCACGGTCACCTTCCATCCAACGTTGGCTCTTTTCGTTCACCCAAGAACCATCTTCCTGCTGAAGATCGACCAGCTTCTCGACCAACTCGGTCCGCCAGCTGTGAGGAACGCCCGTGACGTCATCCAACACCTCCACCTCGGCCGCGGCCAGTGCTTTGGCAAACGTGTGATAGTAGTAGTACAAGCCTTGGTATCCCATGCCCGGATTCGATTCCAACGAGTAGTTCTTGCGGATGAACGTCATCGC
This sequence comes from Planctomycetota bacterium, assembly GCA_039196805.1. Taxonomy (GTDB): domain Bacteria; phylum Planctomycetota; class Planctomycetia; order Pirellulales; family Pirellulaceae; genus JBCCUO01. The sequence goes on from JBCCUO010000029.1 coordinate 10,090, forward strand.
CGCCGCGACGCGGGGATCGTCTTTATCCAGCCCCGCATAGATCATGCTCTTCAGCCCCGCGTAGGTCATCGACCCGTAGCTTCGCAGACCGCCTGCCGGTGTCTCACCCGACTTGCTTTGACCGCCCGACGCCGGCGTGTAGTAGAAGCCGCCATCACCGATCTTGTCCGCATGCTTGGTGTCGTTGCCTTGCCCTTCCAAATTCTGAGTCCTCAGCACGAACTTCAGCGCTTTCTGAATCGACTCGTCGTTCGACTCGTTGCCCAGATCACGCAGCGCTTCGATGAAGAAGGTCGTGTTGGAGAGGTCAGGACGCGAATGGCTGCCGTAGCCCGCTCCCCCGTAAGCAGGATCACTTGATTCGATGCCTTCCCCTTCGTCCCATTGGATGCCCTTCAGAAAAGCTTCGGCACGCCTGAGCTGACTGTCATACTTCTCCGCTTGCTGGGTTGCCACCAACGCCGACACACTGATCGACGTTTCGTAGTTTCGGTACTTCGAACCGGTCGCGTAGATTCCGCCATCCGGCTGAAAGTTGGACTCGATGTACCGCAGCGCCCTCTGCACCACCGGGTCCTGAACCGCCTGTGGCCGATTCGCCAAGATGGCGCGAACGCACAGCGCGGTCACCGCGGTCCCGGTTTCTCCGCTGAAGGCCCCGTTGTCCGCTTGTCCCAGTGATCGCAAGAACTCGATTCCGCGATCAGCCGATTTCTGCAGTTTCTCCTGCGTCGTCTCGGCGTGTGATAGCGATGGCGAGGCAACCAACACCAACATCGCAGCGGTTACAGCGAACCATCGACGAAATGCCGATCGGTGCCGGTGAGACAGAAGTTGGCAATTCATCCGGGAAGACCTGAGATAGAGACTGGGGAGACAAAGACGCGCAAAAGTGTTCGGCAGAACCGGCATGATCGCAACCGCCGATGTGAGCGTTACCACTTACTCGCCGTTGCCAGCCCGATCTCGGAACCCGTTCAAATTATTCCACAACGCGGCCGAAAAAACAGGCAACCATGGATTCCGAACCCAAATTGCCGCCCGCCACCGGTCGCGTCGACCAGCCCCACCCGGTGTCGTCCTATCGCCAGCCTCCGCTGACGAAGCAAACGCCACCGTCGGCGAACGCTGATTCGACCAGCGATGCAGGTTCATCCCCCGTGGACGATCGCATCCGCTCCCATGCCGTGATCCACGGGCCTCACCCTGCTGGGCACGGCAGGCCACCTCACGATCTCGGCCGCCATGCTGCCTCCCAGCCAAAGCCCATTCCGACCGTCCCAAATGATCCGCCGGATCGTCAGGAGTGGCTACAACTGCACGCCGAAGAGCTGATCACCAAGCTCCAGACTTGGGCAGGAGAACTGCGAGAACGCGAAGCCAACCTGCAAGTCCTCTTCGCCCGCCAGGAATCCAGGGAGCGAAAATTCCGCATGCAGGCACAAGCTTGGGAGGCCGAGATGATTGATCGCCAACGCTCAATCGACGCACTGCGAAATCGAATGCAAGAGCAAGCGCGCCGACTCGCCTTCGAAGACGCCTGAGTTTGCGGTCAGTGGTTCCCTCGTTCCACGGCTCTGCCGTGGGACGCAATGCACCGGAGGCTCCGCCTCCACGTTGCACAGAAAGTCAGCTTTCAGCCGCAGAGCCATGGTGTTCCATCGCTGGGACCCCTCTCTCCGTCGTTCCATCGCTCCGCCGAGCAACGCGATGCATCCGATTGTCGACAGCTCACTCCGTGAGCCCGAGACCGCCCTCGCACCGCAAAGCGATTCGGCGGGCTTTCTCCAACGATCATCTGACGCCGCTCGCGCGCTGGCCTTCTGTCGCCGCTTGATTGGCCGCCAGCTGAATCGTTTCGACCGGGCTCGCCCCGGTCAGACTGCAACTGGCTGCTACCAAAGTAATTACGGACAATGGTCGCGATCCACGCCGCCTCCGGCGTCGTGGATCGCGACAGGGATTTTACCCCGTCGCTAATAAAAAAGTGATATGCATTCTCCATACTCATGCACTGACTGATGTATTACCCCAAGCCTAACTAAATTCTCGACTTCAGAATCAATAATAAACTCTTCTTGTGAATTTAGTAAGGCTTGGGGTAATACATCCGTCAGTGCATGAGTATGGAGAATGCATATCACTTTATTATTATCATTATTATTTTGTTTTTGTTATTGTTATTGTTCCCA